>JASLIH010000055.1 GCA_030152105.1 Actinomycetes bacterium | reverse complement strand
GAGCGCCGCTGCGACCTCGACCCCCGACTCGCTGGTGGACGGCAGTGATCGCATCGCGCACGGGTCCCGCCATTGCTAGGGTGATTCGGTTAGGATGCCCGGTTACGCTTGGCGGTGGCTCTCGTCAGGCCGGTCCGTGTGGCCGGTGCTACGCCGCCGGGCGCATCGGGATCCGGGAGATAGAGCATGGCTTCAGAGCATGAAGACACCCACGATCAGCAGCTCGAGGCTCTGCGGCGTCACGTGGTCCGGCCCGACAGTCAATGGGAACCTCCCACTGAGCTTGGTTTCCTCCGGGAACCGCTGGATCCCGCGACCCGGCCTGCTGGGCGACGGCGGCCGTCGCTGCCCTGGCTGCTGATCGCCGGGCTGTTGATCGTCGTGGCGCTGGTCGGCGGCGTGGTGGTCGGCGCGTCGGCCTGGTCCGATGACCGGGCGGCGGGCGGCGGCGCGACGGCTGCGGGGACCGTGTCCGCGAGCCGGAATCCCGGTGCCACCAGTGCGTCGGCTACGCCGGTGGCCACGGCGGCGTGTAAGACGGCTGTTGACCGGGCGAACGCGATGCTGGCCAGCGCCGTCAGGCTGCGGGGGGCGCTGGGCGAACAGGAAAAGGTCCTGAACGACCCGGCCAGTCGTGCGCTGTCGGTCGGCGAGGTGCTCCAGAAGCTGGCGGCCTCCCAGAAGGTCGGGGCCAGTGAGTCGGCCCGGTTCGACCGGGCGCTGGACGCATACCGGCAGGTGGTGGACCAGTGCGACCTGCGGGCGCCCTGAGCTGGCGGAGGATCACTCCTTCAGCGTGGCGAAGACGATGACGTTGGAGCGGTAGTGACCGGCGGTGGCGTCGAACTCGCCGCCACAGGTCACCAGTCGTAGCGCCGGAGTCAGTGTCGGGTAGTAGACGGCGTCGGTCGGGAACCGTTGCTTGTCAAACTGCTCGGTCCGGTCCACAGCGAACCGCACCGACGAGCCGTCGGCCCGGATGACGTCGATGGCGTCACCACGGCGAAGCTCGCGGAGCCGGAAGAACACCGCCGGGCCGCGTTTGGAGTCGACATGGCCGAGGATGACCGCCGACCCCGGGTCGCCGGGGCGGGTTCCGAGGGCATACCAGCCCGCCACCTGCCATCGGCTCGGGACCTGGACGGTCTTGTCCGGTGCCCGGCCGAGCCGGTCCAGGGAGCTGGCAACGTGGATCCTGGGGATCTGGATCCGGACCGGGGCCGGAGTGGCCTGGTAGCCGCGGGTCGAGCGGAAGCCGCGAGCGGCGTCGACGCCGTTGGCGGTCGTTGCCGGCCTGGAGGTGGCCGCGGGGAGCGGCTCGTCGGCGCGCCCGGCGCCGGCCGCCGAGCAGCCGGCCACCAGCGCCATCGCGGCGATGCCGGCAACCAGCCGGCCCCGCCGGGCTGTCATCGCCGCCAGCGTGCGGTACCTCCACCACCGGTCTGGGAGCCGCCGACCGGGAGCTGCGGCTTCACGGTCCGCTGGATCGCCGCCACCAGGGTGTTGGCCACGCTCAGCATCTGGCCGTAGCCGTCGACCTCCATCTTCTGCGCCTGGTCGTACCGCTTCGCGGCATAGGCGTTGATCTGGTCGACCAGGTGCTGGTCGTGCGCACCGAGGGCCTGGGTGATGGGCTCCAGCGGCAGCTCGTTGCGGACGACGTCGCTCAGGTACAGCGCCAGCCTGGCGCCGTAGCCACGCATCTTCTCCCTGACCACCGCCTGCTCAGCCTGGTCGTTGCTGGCCACCGCGGTGGAGTAGTCCAGCAGGCCATCGACGTGCTCCGCCCATGCCGACTGGAACTCCACGGCCTTCTTGGGGCCGACGATCGCGCCCATCCCCTTGGTCAGCGCGGCGGTGTTGGCGTTGACCTGGGCCGCGGCCCCGTTGAACTCCGCCGCCCCGGCGAAGGTGGCCCGCTGGGCGTCGATGATCAGCTGCATGTGCTCGCCGAGCAGCATGGCGAAGGCCGCCCGCAGCTTCTCGGCCGGCGCGTCGAGGGTGGCTGCCGCCTTGGGCGACTCACCAGCCTTGGCCAGCGAGGTTCCGGCCGCGAACATGTGCTCGTAGGCGTCCCGCTCGATCCGGTACGCCCGGTCGTAGTCGTGGGCGGCGTAGGCGTCGGCATGGTCCATGACCTGCTGGACGTGGGTTTTCAGGTCTGCCGTCCCGTCGCCCGCCTTGGCTCGGCCCTTGCTGGCCTCGGCCAGCCAGGTCCCGTAGGCGTTGGCGTCGGCCAGGAGGGCGGCGCGGGCCGCCTGCTTGGCCGAGGTGTCCTTCCCGGCAACGGCGTCCGCGTAGGAGCCGACGTCGGCGGTGGTCTGTTGCCAGACCTGCTTGAAGCGGTCGCCCTGGGCATCGCCGTAGGCGCCGCCGACGACCTCGCTGAGCTCCCCGGTGTACTCCTCCAGCTCGTGGTCGGCGGCCTGGCGGTAGGACGCGTTGGTGGTCAGCACGCTGCGGGTCTGGCGCAGGGCGAGCAGGGTGTGCACGGCGAAGTACTGCTCCAGCTGCGCCGCCAGCTGCTTCGGGGTCGTGGCCATGGCAACGCTGTGGTGCTCCTCGTGATCACCGCCCGCGTGGGTCTGGGTCGAGGAAGGTGAGCTGGACTGCCGGGTGGTCTGGGAGTCACAGGCGGCCGCGGCCGCGAGCGCGAGGATGGCGAGGATGATCGGACCGGTCCGTGAACGCACGATGCCCCTCCTGAGCTGGCGGCGCCCGAGGTACCGGCCTTGGGCGCTCGGCCAGTTTGGCATCCTTTATGCTGCCGCGCCCGGGTGTGCGGGGCGAAGCCACAGGTATCAGGGGCGAGGGCTGGCGGGCAGGTGGTCGAGCAGGTCCTTGGCCTCGGCGGCGGTGGGGCGGGCACCGAGGGTGATGAGGCGCTGGTGGGCGACCCGCAGGATGGGCCTGGCGTCGGGCCGGCCCAGCTGGGCCAGGCAGCGGCCCTGGCCGAGGAGGGCCAGGACGTGCTCGAGGACCTGGCCGTAGGCGCTCCAGCCGGCGGCGGCCTCGGTGTACAGGGTGGCGGCGTGCTCTGGGGCGCCGGCGGACTCGGCCAGGACGGCCTGGGCGGTGGCGGTGGCGAGGCGGTAGCGGGTGGCGGTGGCCTCGGCGTCGTCGAGCAGCGACTTGGCCAGGGCGGGGGCTGGAACGGCGGCGACCCTGACCATGTCGGCCAGGTACTGGCCGAGGAAGCGGCGGCCGCCGGCGCGACCGGCGGCGAGCTCGGCCGCCTCCTCGACCAGGGCGAGGGCGGCGGGCTCGTCGCCGGAGGCCCGCTCGACCAGGGCCGAGTTGACCAGGGCGGGGACGAGCTGCTGGAGGTCGTCGATCTCCCGGGCCCGGGGGAGGACCCTGCTGGCCAGCTCGCGGGCGGCGATCAGGTCGCCCCGCCAGGCGAGGATCAGGGTGAGGTAGCGGCGGCAGCCGATGGCCAGGTAGTCGCCGCCGTGGGCCAGGTCCCAGGCGATCGCCTCATCAGCCAGAGCGACGGCCTCGTCCCAGCGGCCGAGGTCGAGCAGAGGGCCGAGGGTGGAGGCGCGCAGCCACATGGCGGCCTCACTCTGGCCGCGGCGCTCGGCGAAGTCGACGCCCTCCTCGCACACCGCCATGGCGGCGTCCGGGCCCTCGACCAGCCAGACCGGCTCGGCCAGGTTGTTGTAGAGGACGGCGGTGTCGTACCCCGAGCCGAGCTCCAGGCCGAGTGCCAGTCCGGCCCGGAGGTCGTCCATGCCGCCGAAGTCGCCCAGGTCGCAGCGGGCCGTCCCGCGGGCGTCCAGCGCTCGGGGGCGGATCCGGGGCAGGCCGCCCAGGTCGTCGGCCAGGGCCAGGGCCTTGTCGGCCCATTCCAGGGCCTCGCGGGCGTGGCCGGAGACGACCCGGTCAGCGGCCATCCGGACATAGGCCGAGGCCAGCTCGGCCCCTGGGGGCTCGCGCTCCAGCAGCTCGATGGCCTCGGTGAGGACGGCGTTGGCCCGGCGGGTGTCGCCCTGGTTCCAGTAGACGGTGGCCAGGCGGCCCAGGGTGGCCCCGAGGACCTGGGTGTCGCCCTGGCGGCGGAGGTCGGCGATGGCCTCCTCGTAGACGGCGAGCGCCTCGGGGTAGTCGCCGGACTGGAACGCGACCCGCCCGGTCCTGACCAGCAGGTGCGGGCGCGCCGGGTCCCTGGGCTGGCCGAGCTCGACCGCCTGGCGGTAGTAGGCGCGGGCCCGGTCGAGGTCGAGGTTGATGGTCCGGTCCCCGGCCAGGATCAGGAAGCGGCGGGTCGGCTCGACCAGCTGGTCGATCCGGGCCTGCGGCTCCCTGGCCGCCCGGGCGTAGGCGAGCGCCTGGCCGTAGTGATGGGCGACGACCTCGGCCAGGTCGCCGACCCGCTCGCCGGCCACGTCCTCGACCCACTCGGCGACGGCCTGGTGGCGGCGGGCCCGGCCCACCCGCGGGATCTGGGCGTAGGCGACGTCCCTGACCAGGGCGTGCCAGAACACGTACTCGTCCTGGTGCTGGACCGATGAGGTCCGCGCCCGCTGGACGAGCTGCTTGCGCTCCAGCTCGGCCAGGCCGGCCTGGACCGCCCGGCCGCCGTCGCCGTCGCCGTCCGAGCCGGTGCCGTCCATGGCGGCCACGGCTCCCGGCCAGAACACCCGCCCGATCACCGCCGCGTCCTGGACCAGCGCCCTGGCCTCGGGGGTGAGCGCGTCGAGGCGGGCCGCGATCAGCCCGTGGACGGTCTCTGGCACGGGGATGTCGGGTGCGGCCGCGACCTCGCCTTCGACTACCAGGCCGTGGTCGGCCAGCAGCCGCGCGAACTCCTCGGCGTACAGCGGGTTGCCGGCGGCCCGCTCCAGCAGCAGGGCCTGGACCCCGACGGGCAGCACCGACCGGCCGACCAGGGCCGCCAGCAGCCGGGCCGTCTCCAGATCGGTCAGCGCCCCCAGCGGGATCCTGGTCGACGCCGGGTTGCCGCCGCCCCAGCCCGGCTGGCGCTCCAGCAGCTCTGGCCGGGCCGTGGCCACGATCAGCAGGGGCAGGTCGGCCGAGCGCTCGACCAGGTGCTCCAGGAACTCGAGCATCGCCTGGTCGGCCCAGTGCAGGTCCTCGACCACCAGGACCAGCGGGCGGGAGGCGGCGATGGCCTCCACGAACCGGCGCCAGGCGGCGAACAGCTCGGCCCGCTCCGCATTGACCGCGTCGGGGCCGGCGATCCCGAGCAGCGGGGCCAGCCGACCCCGCAGCCAGCCGCGCTCCGAGGGGTCGGGGAGCAGGTCGGCCACGGCCGTCTCCAGTTTGGCCGTGACCTCTGCCGGTGGGTCGGACTCCAGGACGCCGGCCTGGGCCTTGACGATCTCCCCCAGCGCCCAGAAGGTGATCCCGTCGCCATAGGGAAGGCAGCGGCCCTGGCGCCAGATGACCAGCTCGGGCCGTTCGTCGACCGAGGCGGCCAGCTCGGAGACAAAGCGGGACTTGCCCACCCCCGGCTCCCCAACGACCGTGACCAGCCGCACGGTCCGGTCGGTCAGGGTCTGCTCGAACAGGCCCTTGAGCAGGTCGAGCTCGGCCCGGCGGCCGACGAAGGGGGTGCCGGCCCGGCGGAATGCCTCGATGCCGGTGCGGCTGCGGGCGCCCTCCAGCCGCCACACCGGCACCGGGTCGGCCTTGCCCTTGACCTGGACCGCCCTCAGCTCCTGGTAGTCGAACAGCCGCCGGGTGGCCCGGAAGGTCGCCTCCCCCACCACCACCCCACCGGCCGGGGCCACCCCCTCCAGCCGGGAGGCGGTGTTGACCACGTCCCCGACCACACCCTCGGTCTGCTGGTCGGGGCCGAGACGGACCAGGGCCTCACCGGTGGTGATGCCGATGCGGATGGCCAGGTCAAGACTGGGGCGGGCCTCGTTCAGCTCCTCGATGGCGGCCAGCATGCCCAGGGCGCAGCGGACGGCCCGCTCGGGGTCGTCCTCGTGGGCGACCGGGGCGCCGAACACGGCCATGACGCCGTCGCCGATGAACTTGTCCAGGGTGCCGCCCCGGCGCTCGATCTCGGCCCGGAAGCGAGCATGGTAGGGCCGCAGCATGGCGCCGACGTCCTCGGGATCGGCCTGGTCAGAGCGGGCGGTGAACCCGACCAGGTCGCAGAACAGCACCGAGACCAGCCGGCGCTCCTCGGCCGGGGCCCGGGCCGGGCCGGCCAGGGGCGCGCCGCACGCCCCGCAGAACCGGAAGCCCCCCGGGTTGTCCTGTCCGCAAACTGCGCAGCGCGGCATGGGGGAAGTCTACGGGCCGGCCACCAACCGTGGCAGGGTCCCGTACCGGTGGCCGGCGCGGCAGCTACGCGGTTGAGGTGGTGGAGGTGGCGGTGGCCGGAGATGGAGAGGGCGCCTCGTGCCAGATGCCCTCGTCGATCTCGGCCTTGCGCTGGTTGCGGCGGACCACGTAGGCGGCGGCGCCGGCCAGGGCGACCAGGAGCGCCAGCTTGCGGCCTCGGCGCGAGCGGTGCTCGGGCTCGAGCTCGTCGTGCTCGGGCAGCTGGTCCTCGTCCTTGCGCTTGCGGCCCATTGCTCCTCCTCCGACGGGTGCGGCCTGGCGGGGCGCAAGTCTAATCCCCCGGCCGCCCCAGCGTGGGGCCGAGCGAGACCGCAGAGGTCGTACCGCTCCCCGCCCTACCCCGACCCGCCGGGCCGCCGGGGGCCGGGGGTCGGGGGGCCGGGTGGTCAGTGGAGGTCGAACTCGCCGGCGCGGACGCCGCTGATGAAGGCGTCCCACTCGCGGGTGGTGAACAGGAGGACGGGGCTGGCCTTGTCCTTGGCGTCGCGAACTGCCACCTGGTTGTCGAGGAGGGCGACCTCGACGCAGCCGTTGAGGTCGCAGAAGGTGCTGGTTCGCCAGGCGGCGGCGGTCAGGTCCTGCATCCGGGCTCCCGTTCGTGCGGCGCGTCGTCGGCCGCAACCTAGCCCGTGAGCCCTAATGGCCTACTAACGCCGCTCAGAGAGCACGTGTCAGGCGCGAACTGGCTGTCGTTCGGAGAGCACGGTGGTGGCGATGGCGCGGGCGCTGGCGGCGGCGCCGGGTTGGCGGTCCACGACGGCGGCGGCGGTGGCGCCGTCGAGCAGCATGTGGAGCTGGAGGGCGGCCTCGGGAGGCGAAGGGACGTCGGCGGTGGTGGCGATGTCCTGGAGGAGCTCGCGGACGGCGGCGCGGTGGGTGGCGATCACCGCCTGGGCGGGGTGGCTGGGCTTGGCTCGGAGCTCGGTGGCGACGTTGGCGACGTACGACCCGCGGAAGGTCTCGTCGGCGAACCACTTCTCGAGGGCGTCCCAGAGGCGCTCAAGGCGGGCTCCGGGGCCGGTGTCGTCCTCTCCCGTCTCGGCCCGGAGCCAGGTCAGCCACTCCCGGCTCCAGCGCTCCAGCGTGGCCGTGACCAGCTCGTCCTTGCCGGCGAAGTGGCGGTAGACGGTCATGGGGGCGACCCCGGCCTCGGCGATGACCCGGTCGACGCTGGTGGCCTGGATGCCCTCGTCGGCGAAGAGCCGGGTCGCCGCGACCAGGATCCGCTCCCGTGGTCTGGGTCCCCCCATTGCTGGTGCTCCTCTCGAGCCGATGGTAGAGAATGGTCTCTCTTGCAGAAGTGTGAAGGAACCCGGCAAACTCTGCAAGCATGCAGAATGCATCTCAGCCATTCCCACGAGCAACCCGACCCCGAGGGAGTCGACGGCGATGACGACCCGGACCCCGACCGGACGCAGGCGGCGCCTTGGGGCTGAGCTGCGGCGGTTGCGGGAGGATGCCGGGCTGACCATCGACCGGGTCGCCGAGGCGCTGGAGTGCTCCCAGTCCAAGGTGTCGCGGATCGAGACCGGGCAGGTCAGCGCGACCCCCCGGGACGTGCGGGACATGCTGGCGCTGTACCGGGTGGACGAGGACCGGCGTGAGGCCATGGTCCAGATCGCCCGGGAGGCCCGGCAGCGGGGGTGGTGGCAGAAGTTCGTCGACGTGCCTGACGGCGTGCCCGCCTACGTCGGCCTTGAGGCGGCGGCGACCTCGATCGACGTCTACATGTCGCTGATCGTGCCCGCCCTGCTGCAGACGCCCGACTATGCCAGGGCGGTGATCGGTGCTGTCCGGCCCGACCTGCCGCGCGACGAGCTCGACCGGCGGGTCGAGCTTCGCGTCCAACGCCAGGGGCTACTCGACCAGGAGCAGCCGCCGGCGATGCGGGTCCTGCTGGACGACGCGGTGCTGGCCCGGCCGGTCGGGGGGGCGACGGTCATGGCGGCCCAGCGGCGGCGACTGCTGGCGGACGCCGAGCGGCCGGCGGTCACCCTCCAGGTGCTGCCCGCGGACGCCGGGGCCCACGCCGGCATGGACGGGCCGTTCACCATCTTCGGGTTCCCGGCGCCGGCCGAGCGGGACGTCGTCGCCCTCGACAGCGCCGCCGACGCCCTCTACCTGGAGAGCCCGGAGGACCTGCGCCGCTACCGGCAGGTGTTCGAGCTGCTCCTGCCGGCGGCCCTCACCGCAGAGGCGTCGGCGGCGCTGCTCGCTCGTCGCTGAGGCCGAACTCCAGGTCGAACTCCCCGCCCCGGACCCCGCCGAGGAAGGCGTCCCACTCGACGGCGGTGAACTCCAGCACCGGGCCGCGGCCCTGCTGCTTTGAGTCCCGCAGCGCGATCCGGTCGCCGACGAACGCCACCTCGACGCACCCGTTGGTAGTGCTGAGGGTGCTCTTGCGCCACTCGATGCGCGCCTGGTCCTCCACCTGTCGCCCAGCCCCCTCCCATCCGCCCCGGCCCTCGCGGCCGGCCGTCGGTCGCGAATGCTAACCCCAACCGCGACCAGCGACGCAACGCAGACGTCACCAAGCGAAAACCGGGTGGCAACACAGGCCAAATAGGCTCGATCCCGGCCGTGGACGACACCGGTCCGCTGCCAACGGCCGACGACGGAGCGAGGATGCTGAACACCACGCCCAGACTGGAGGGCATGCACGCCGCCACCGCCAGCACCACCGGATGGATCGAGGCGACGGCGCAAGGAGGGCCGGACTGCTTCTTCTGCGGCGACCCGGCGCGACACTTCAAGCCACTCAACGAAGGGACCCTGAGCAGTCTCAGGAAGCTGTGGTGGTGCAGCCCCTGCGAGACCACCTGGGTGGCCTGACCCCCCGCACGACCTAGCAGCAGCGCTGGCCGGGCCGGATCTGCAGCTGGTCCATGCGGCGGCACTCGAACTCGCGCCGGGACAGCACCGGCTCCTCCGGGTGGTTCCGGCGCCGGTGGGCGAGGTAGTGGTCGTAGGCGTTCTCGCCCATCACCTCGCGCACGTACCACAGGGTGCCGGCCGCGGCCCGCCGCAGACGGGCCGTCACCCGTCACCCCCTGACCGGTCGGGCCCGCCCGAGCCCAGGCCGCCGGAGCGCTCGCGTCCGGCGCCGACCGGCTCGGGCCGCAGCTCGGCCTGGCGGGTGCGGTCCTCGGCCGTCGGGAACAGGCCGGAGGGTGCCCACAGGTGGGACTCCTCGGCCGGGACCTCGGACAGGACGGGCTCGCGGCGGCCGCTCAGGGTCTCCCAGCAGACCCGGGCCGCGTCGACGATGACCACGATGATCAGGCCCGCGAACAGGACCGAGAGCACGCCGTCGACGGTCGAGTTGGTGACGATCTGGCTGACGTCGTCCAGCGACTTGGCCGGCGGGATGACCTTGCCGGCGTCCAGCGCCTGCTGGTACTTGTCCCGCTGGGCGAAGAACCCGATCAGCGGGTCGCTGGAGAAGATCTTGTACCAGCTCGCCGACAGGGTGACGGCCACGTCGCAGGCCAGCGGGACGGCGGTCACCCAGGCCCAGCGCAGCCGGCCCGACTTGATCAGGATGGTGGTGGCCACCGTCAGGGCGACCGCCGCCAGCAGCTGGTTGGCGATCCCGAACAGCGGGAACAGCTGGTTGATGCCGCCGAGCGGGTCGGTGACCCCGACCCACAGGAAGTAGCCCCACGCCCCGACCACGACGGCGCTGGTCGCATAGACGCCGGGCCGCCAGGAAGGCCGGCCGATGGGCTTCCAGACGTTGCCGAGGGTGTCCTGGAGCATGAAGCGCCCGACCCGGGTGCCGGCGTCGACCGTGGTCAGGATGAACAGGGCCTCGAACATGATCGCGAAGTGGTACCAGAAGGCCTTGAGGGCGTCCCCGCCGAACGCGCCCGAGAAGATGGTCGACATGCCGACGGCCAGGGTGGGCGCGCCCCCGGTGCGGGCGATCAGCGTCTGTTCCTGGACCTGCTGGGCGGCGGACTGGAGCTGGTCGGGGGTGATCGTGAAGCCGAGGTTGGTGACCGCCTGGGAGGCCGACTGGACGGTCGTCCCGACCACCCCCGGCGGCGAGTTCATGGCGAAGTAGAGGCCCTGGTCCAGGATGGACGCGGCGATCATGGCCATCACGGCCACGAACGACTCGGTCAGCATGGCCCCGTAGCCGACCATGCGGACCTGGGACTCCTTCTCGATCAGCTTGGGGGTGGTGCCCGAGGCGATCAGGGCGTGGAACCCGGACAGGGCCCCGCAGGCGATGATGATGAACACGAACGGGAACAGCGGGCCGGCGAACACCGGGCCCTTGCCGCTGCTGGCGAACTTGGTCACGGCCTCGTTCTGCAGCACCGGCATGGTGAACAGGATCCCGACAGCGAGCAGGCTGATGGTCCCCACCTTCATGAAGGTCGACAGGTAGTCGCGGGGGGCCAGCAGCATCCACACCGGCAGCACCGAGGCGGCGAAGCCGTAGACGACCAGGCACACGACCAGGGTCTTGGGCGACAGGGTGAACGCCGGGGCCAGGCTGGAGTGGTCGACGACCCCACCGAGCACGATCGCGGCCAGCAGCAGCCCGACCCCGATGACGGTCGTCTCCACCACCCGGCCCGGCCGCAGCACCCGCAGGTAGAAGCCCATGAACAGGGCGATCGGGATGGTCATGGCCAGCGAGAAGGTGCCCCAGGGGGAGTCGGCCAGGGCGTTGACCACGACCAGGGCGAGCACGGCCAGCAGGATGATCATGATGGCGAACACGGCCACGAGGGCGGCCGCCCCGCCAAGGGGGCCGATCTCGTCGCGGGCCATCTGGCCGAGGCTCTTGCCGTCGCGCCGCATCGAGAAGAACAGGATGACCATGTCCTGGACGGCGCCGGCGAAGATCACCCCGAAGATGATCCACATCGTCCCCGGCAGGTAGCCCATCTGGGCGGCCAGGACGGGGCCGACCAGCGGGCCGGCCCCGGCGATGGCGGCGAAGTGGTGGCCGAACAGCACCCGCCGGTCGGTCGGCTGGAAGTCCTGGTCGTTGTCGAGCCGTTCGGCCGGGGTGGCCCGGCTGTCGTCGACCCCGAGCACCTTGGTGGCGATGAACCGGGCGTAGAAGCGGTAGGCGATCGCGTACGAGCACAGGGCGGCAACGATCATCCAGACCGCGTTGACGGACTCGCCCCTGGCCAGGGCGAGGATGCCCCAGGCGATGGCCCCGAGGAGGGCGACCCCGGTCCAGATGGCGATCCGGCCTGGGGTCCAGCGTCCGGTGGACGGGGTGGCGGTGGTGGTCATCTGGTCCTCCCCACGAGCCGTCGGTGTCTCTCCGGCCCCCCCGTGAGTTGCCAGGACCTGTTCCCCCCGAGACCGGGTGGATAACCCGCCGATGGGCTGCCGCGGTCTGCTGTCACACTCGTAGTTGCGCGATCTGCTACGCTGCGGGCCGCACAGGTTCAACGTTTGGCTTTCGCGGTTTGGAGTCGAGCTTGTCCTTTGCCGTCGGCGCCAGGACGGACCGACGTTGATCGTGACCTCCGAGTTGACGGAGGGAGGGACAAGCATCCATGACTGTTGGCACCGTCAAGTGGTTCAACGCTGACAAGGGCTATGGTTTTATCCAGCCCGAGTCCGGCGAGGACGTCTTCGTGCACTTCAGCGCCATTCAGACGAGCGGCTACCGCTCGCTGAACGAGGGCCAGGCCGTCGAGTTCGACGTGGCCCAGGGCCCGAAGGGCCCGCAGGCCGCCAACGTGCGGCCGATCGAGGCCCAGTAGCACGCGACCTCCACAGCGACCCCACCCGCACATGGGTGGGGTCGCTGTCGTCTCAGGGCACGTACATGTGCAGCCGGACGGCGGCCCCGTCGGGGAAGCTGCGCAGCTGGACCAGGTCGCAGAGCTGGTTGACCATCCACAGCCCACGGCCGCCGTCGCGCTCGGGTGTCGGGCGCTCGCGGCCGGCCATGGGGTCCTGGAGGCGGCCGGCGTCACGGACCTCGCACACCAGCGCGCCGTCCTCGGGCCAGACCCGCAGCGTCCCCCGGCCGCCGCCGTGGCGCAGACTGTTGGTGGCGACCTCGTCCACGGCCAGGACCAGGTCGGCGGCGCGGCCCGGGTCGAGGCCGGCGGCGGCCGCCTGCCGCGACACCAGCTCCCGCAGGCCGACCAGCGATCCCGGACCGAAGCCGAGCTCGGCCGGCGGGGTGGGCGGGTCGGGCAGCGGCGCCGCGAACGGCTCGGCCGCCTGCTCCAGCCCGCGGTAGCCGGAGCTCTCCCGGGCGGCCCCGCGCTCGCTGAGGTAGGGGTGGCTCCGCTCGGCCTCCTCGAGCACGTCGGGGCCGAGCGCCCTGGTGTCGTACGGGCAGAGCAGCCACCACGCCGGCACACCGGCGAAGGCCAGGTTGAGCAGGGTCTCGTGGCGCTGGCATTCGACCAGCTCGGCCGGGGTGCGCTCGGCCCAGATGGGCTCGCCGATCCCCCGGGCGTGGCGGCCGCCGTCGGTGACGGCCACGAAGTCGCGCCAGGCGGAGATGATCCGGGCCGGGTTGGCCCCGACGTCGGCCATGTCCGCGAACGCGACCCGGTCGGCGTCGCCGCCAAGGGCCGCCCGCAGCAGCCCGATCTTGGCCGCGCTCACCACCACGAGGACCGGCTCGCCGGCGGCGACGCCCTCGCGGATGAAGGGGAGGGTCCCGGTCAGGAAGCCGACCTCCCCGTCGTACAGGAGCGCCTCGTGCCGGAAGGTCGTTCCCATCTAGCGCCCCCGGACCGGGTCGGCGCCAAGGGCCATCCGACCGATGGCGGTCCGGGTCGACCGTTCGGCTGGCACGTCCATGAGGCCTCCCGCAGGCTCCGCTCGCCAGGCACCGAGCGAGCCGGGCAGAAGGACCATCAGCGCTGCCGAGTCCCCTTGTCAAGGCACCCGGGACCGGCGCAGTGGCACGCCGGCGGCCCCGGCGGCCCCGGCGGACGGGTCGGCGCTCAGCCGCCGAGGCGGTCGATCGCGCGGAGGAGCCGCTTCTCCGAGACTGCGCGGGCGGTGCCGAGGGACTGGGCGAAGTAGCTGACGCGCAGCTCCTCCAGCATCCAGCGGATCTCGGCCAGGGCTGCGGGATCGGGGCGGGTCGCGGGTGGACGGTCGGCGGCTCGCCGCCAGGCGTCGGTGGCCCGGGCGACGCTCTCCATGCGGTCGGCGTCGGCGGTCAGGTCGCCGGGCAGCCGGTCGAGGCGGAACTTCATGGCCCGGACGTAGCGGAGCACGGCGGGCAGCCGGCGGCGACCGGTGGCCGTCACCCAGCCCGGGTAGACGAGGTCGTCGAGCTGGGCGCGGACATCGGCGACTGCCGGGGCGAAGGCCGGGTTGGTCAGCTCGGCCATCCGGCCCTCGACCTCGCCGGCCACGGCCAGGACCTGCTCGACCCCCGAGACCACCTCGAGGGTGGCGCCGGCCAGCTCGCCCCGGACGGCGGCCAGCAGCCGCCCGAACCCGGCCTCGTCCCAGGCCGGGCCGCCGTTGGCGGCGATCAGGTCGTCGGCCGCCGCGGCCAGGCAGTCCGCGAACAGGTCGGTGGCGCTACCGTGCCGGTAGCGGCTCAGGGTGAGCTTGGCCTGGTTGGTCTGGCGGCCGAGCACGAACTTCACCGGCGAGGGGATCGCCTCCAGGAGCAGCCGGCGGGTGCCGGCCCACATGGCCGCGGCCTGCTCGGCCTCGGTCTCCAGCAGCCGTACGGCCACCCGGCCGTCCTCCTCCACCAGCGCCGGGAACCCCTTGACGGCCCGGCCGCCGCTCCCCTCCTCCACCACCCGGGGCAGGGTGCCGAGGTCCCAGGTCGTGACCCGGTCGCGCTCCAGGCCGGGGGCGGCGGCGGCGATGGCGGCCCGCACCCGCGGGGCCAGCCGCTGCTTGAGCGTCTCGAGATCCTTGCCCTCGCCAACCACCCGGGCCGGGCCACGGCCACGACGGCCGGAGGCCCGGTCGACCACCCGGAAGGTCATGCGCAGGTGGTCGGGCACCTTGGCCGGGTCGAACGCCTCGGGCGGGACCTCGACCGGCCCGGCCCGCGCCAGCTCGCGGCCCAGGACCTCGAGCAGCGGGCCGTCGGCCGGGCCGATCTGAGTCAAGGCCGAGGTGGCCCAGTTGGGCGCCGGGATGAAGTTGCGCCGGATCGCCTTGGGCAGCGACCGGATCAGCTCGGTGACCAGCTCGTGGCGCAGCCCTGGGACCTGCCAGTCGAAGCCGGTCGGCTCGACCTGGTTGAGCAAGGCCAGGGGGATGTGGACGGTGACGCCGTCGGCGTCGCTGCCCGGCTCGAACTGGTAGCTCAGGCGCAGCCGGTGCCCGTCCTGGTGCCAGGTGTCGGGGTAGTCCCCGGCGTCCGGGGCGTCGGCGGCCTCCTCGATCAGCATCGACCGCTCGAAGTCGAGCAGGTCGGGCCGGTCCTGGCTGGCCCGCTTCCACCAGGCGTCGAAGTGGCGGGCCGAGACCACCTCGTCGGGGATGCGCTGATCGTAGAAGTCGAACAGGGTGTGGTCGTCGACCAGGATGTCGCGACGGCGGGCCCGGTGCTCCAACTCCTCGACCTCGTCCAGCAGCCGCCGGTTGCGGGCGAAGAACTGGTGCGAGGTCTCCCAGTCGCCCTCGACCAGGGCGTGGCGCAGAAACAGCTCGCGGGCGGCCTCGGGGTCGACCCGGGCGTAGTTGACCTGCCGGTCGACCACCAGCGGGATCCCGTACAGGGTGACCCGCTCGGTGGCCATGACCGCCCCGCGCGACCTCGACCAGTGCGGCTCGGCGTAGCTCCGCCTGACCAGGTGGGCGGCCAGGCCCTCGGCCCACTCGGGGTCGATCCGGGCGACCTCCCGGGCCCACAGCCGCGAGGTCTCGACAAGCTCGGCGGCCATCACCCACTGCGGTGGCTTCCTGGCCAGCGCCGACCCGGGGAAGATGGCGAACCTGGTCCCGCGCGCCCCCAGGTACTCGCGGGTGTCGCCCTGCTTGAGCCCGATATGGCTGAGCAGCCCGGCCAGCACGGCGGTGTGGATCCGGTCGGCGTCGGGCTCGTCGGCCGGCGGGTTGCGCCTGATGCCGAGGTCGCGGGCGACCGAGTGGAGCTGGCCGTGCAGGTCCTGCCACTCTCGCACCCGCAGGTAGTTGAGGAACTCGGCCCGGCACAGCTTGCGGAACTGGTTGGAGGACAGCTCGGCCTGGCGTTCGTGCAGGTGGCGCCAGAGGTTGAGCCAGGTCAGGAAGTCGGAGCGCTGGTCGGCGAAGCGGCGGTGGAGCTCGTCGGCCCGCTCCTGCCTGTCGGCCGGGCGCTCGCGCGGGTCCTGGATGGACAGGGCGGCCACGATCACCAGCACCTCGCGGGCGCAGCCGAGCCGGCCCGCCTCCAGCAGCATCCGGGCCAGCCGCGGGTCGGCCGGGATCTGGGCCAGCCGGCGGCCCACCCGGGTCAGGCGGCCGCCGTCCAGGGCGCCCAGCTCGCCGAGGAGGTCGAGGCCGTCCTTGACGCTGCGCCGGTCGGGCGGGTCGATGAACGGGAACCGGGCGATGTCGCCCAGCCGCAGCGAGGTCATCTGGAGGATCACCGAGGCCAGGTTGGTGCGCAGGATCTCCGGCTCGGTGAACTCGGGCCGGCTGGCGAAGTCGTCCTCGGAGTAGAGCCGGATGCAGACGCCGTCGGAGGTGCGCCCGCAGCGGCCCTTGCGCTGGTTGGCCGACGCCTGCGAGACCGGCTCGATGGGCAGGCGCTGCACCTTGGACCGGTGGCTGTAGCGGGAGATCCGGGCCGTGCCCGGGTCGACCACGTACTTGACGCCGGGCACGGTCAGCGACGTCTCGGCCACGTTGGTGGCCAGCACCACCCGCCGCCGGGTGTGGGCCTGGAAGACGCGGTGCTGCTCGCCGGCGGCCAGCCGCGCGTACAGCGGCAGCACCTCCACCCCGCCCGGGCTGCGGGGGAAGTCGTGGCCGCGCAGGGCCTCGGCGGTGTCGCGGATCTCCCGCTCCCCGCTGAGGAACACCAGGATGTCCCCGGGACCCTCGCGGCACAGCTCGTCCACCGCGTCCAGGATCCCCTGGGCCTGGTCGCGGTCGTCGTCGGCGTCCTCCCCCAGCGGCCGGTAGCGGACCTCGACCGGATAGGTGCGGCCGGACACCTCGACCACCGGGGCGCCGCCGAAGTGCCGGCTGAACCGCTCCGGGTCGATCGTGGCCGAGGTGATGATCAGCTTGAGGTCGGGCCGGTGGGGCAGCAGCCGGGCCAGGTAACCGAGCAGGAAGTCGACGTTGAGGCTGCGCTCGTGGGCCTCGTCGAGAATGATCGTGTCGTAGCGCCGCAGCGACCGGTCCCGCTCCAGCTCGGCCAGCAGGATCCCGTCGGTCATCAGCTTGACCTGCGTGTCCCTACCCACCCGGTCGGTGAACCGGACCTGGTACCCGACCGTCCGCCCCAGCTCGGTCCCCAGCTCGGCCGCCACCCGCTCGGCCACCGTCCGGGCAGCCAGCCGCCGCGGCTGGGTGTGCCCGATCATCCCGGCCGTCCCCCGCCCCAGCTCCAGGCAGATCTTGGGCAGCTGGGTCGTCTTCCCCGACCCGGTCTCCCCCGCCACCACCACGACCTGGTGGTCCCGGATCGCCTCGGCGATCTCCCCCCGCCGCTGACTGACCGGCAGCTCCGGCGGATAGGTGATAGCGGTCGTTCGCATACCGCCCAAGATAGGGTGTGGCGGCCCACCATCTCATCTGGTCAGGGGATGCCTCATGGACTGGAAGCTTGAGCTGATCGCGGTCCCTGTCACCGACGTCGACCGCGCCAAGCGCTTCTACACCGAACAGGTCGGCTTCAACGCCGACCACGACCACAAGATCAGCGACGAGCTCCGCTTCGTCCAGCTGACCCCGCCCGGCTCCGCCTGCTCGATCGCCCTGGGGACCGGCCTCACCGACGCCCAGCCCGGCTCGGCCACCGGCCTGCAGATGGTCGTCTCCGACATCGAAGCCGCCCACGCCCACCTCGCCACCCGCGGTGTCGAGGTCTCCGAGGTCCAGGACTTCCCCTGGGGCCGGTTCGTGTTCTTCAAGGACCCCGACGGCAACAGCTGGGCCGTCCAGCAGATCGTGGTGCCCGCTGCCGGTTAGGGGCTGTCGAACTCCCCATCCCGCACGCCGGCGAGGAACGCCCGCCATTCGTGGACGGTGAACTGCAGCACGGGACCAGAGGGGTCCTTGGAATCTCGCACGGCGATCTGGTCGCCGCTGCGGGCCACCTCGACACAGCCGTTGGCTCCGCTGTGGCTGCTCTTGCGCCATTTCGCGGTCACGAGGTCCACCTTCATCGCCCTCCTGAGGTTGGGCCCGGCCAGAGGTCCTACAGAGGACGACCAGGGCGGCGGTCGGCGCGCATCCGGACGAGCCGGATAGGAACGACAACGATAACCGATGCGGTCGAGTCGCTAGAAGCGTTTGATCGCTGCGGAGCGCGCGGAACGGCGCGCCAGCGCACGGACCGGGTTGACCCTGCGGAGCTCGGCCCGCAGGGGTGACCGGGGCACGGTGACCTCGAGGGCGCAGCTGTGGTCCTCGGTCCACCGCTCGCCGCAGTCGCCGCACACCACCCGCCGTGGGTACCGCTTGATGGTGCGCGGCCCCTCGAACAGCCAGGCCGGCAGCAGCGGGAGGACGAACATGGCCACGATGGCGGCCAGCCCGATCCAGGG
>JASLIH010000011.1 GCA_030152105.1 Actinomycetes bacterium | reverse complement strand
CGGTCGCGGCCTGGCCGGCTGGGCCGCTGGGTCGCGAACTCCTGGGTCGCCGGCTCGGCATAGGCGGCCGCGCCGTTCCCCTCATCGGAGGTGGACTGCTGGGCCTGCTGCTTGAGCTCGGGAGCGCGATCCTCGGCCCTGGTGGCCGTGCGTTCCCAGTAGCGCTGCATGGTCTTGATCCCGCCGCCGCCGATGGCGACCACCGCCGAGCCGACCACGATGGCCAAGATCGCGTACCACAGTCCGGTCACGATCCGGGGAGCGATCTGCAGCTGGTCCAGGGCCGCGAACGCCCCAAAGACCAGGACCGCGATCCCGGCCCCCTTGGCCATGACCTGGCCGGCGGAGACGCTGGAGAGCAGGTTGGAGAGGAGATCGGTGACCGCCTTGGCGATGGCCGCGGCGACCACGATGATGACGATGGCGACGAACACGTTGGGCAGATAGGCGATCAGGCCCTGGAGGAGGTCGCTGACCGGGTTGGGCCCGAACACTCCAAAGGCGATCTGCAGGCTGACCAGGAAGATGAGCCAGAACGCCAGCTTGGCGATGATGTCGGAGGGGTCGTACTTGCTTCTGGCCAGGGCCTGCTTGAGGCCGCCGCGTTCGACAGCGCGGTCGAAGCCGACCCGTTCCAGCACCTTGTTGAGGACTGAGGCGATGGCCCTGGCCAGTAGGTAGCCAACCAGGATGATGACCAGGGCGGCGGCCAGCTTCGGGACGAACGTGATCACGTTCGTCCAGGCGCTGGAGAGACCGCCCTGGAAGTCGACGGCAAGCGGCATGAACGAGTTCCTTTGCTCAGGGGTACACCGGGCGCTGGCACGGTGCTTGGTGATGAGTAGGAGGCGGCGTCCCCGACCCTGCGGGTGTCGCTCACCGCGGCTCGTGCCGGGTGGTGACGGTGACCCGGGGTCTAGGGGCCTCGCGAGGACGAAGAGCTGCCCATCGAGGGCGAACTGTCCACAGCCTGTCTAACCCGCGACAGGGTCGACTAACCACCGCGTTCTCGCGAGCTGTGCTCGTTCTCTCCTTTGTATAGGGTTCGTACAGACTCTAGGGACAAGAGAGAGGGTTGTCAAGTTTTTGTACAAGAACCGTACAGTCGCTGTATAGTTGGGCGGTGAGCCAGCATTCGACCCAAGGAGGCCGGCCGTGAGCGAGCCGGGCTACCTCCGCATCGGCGAGTTGGCTCGACGGACCGGGGCGAGCCCGGAGCTGCTCCGCGCGTGGGAGCGACGCTACGGCCTGCTGCGGCCCACCCGCAGCCAGGGCGGCTTCCGCTTGTACACGGCCGCCGATGAGGAACGGATCCGCCGCATGAAGGAGTACCTGGCGCGTGGCGTGGCGGCGGCCGAGGCGGCCCGGCTCGCGGTCGGCGCCGAGCCTCCCGAGCCGGACGCCGAGACCACCACCCCGGCGGTCCTGGCGGCCGAGACGACGGCGGCGGCTCCCCCGCCGCTCCAGGCGGCCACCCGCGAGCTGACCGGGGCGCTGGACCGGTTCGAAGAGGAGCAGGCCCACGCCGTGTTGGATCGACTGCTCGCGGCCTACCGAATCGAGACCATCCTGCGTGATCTGCTGGTCCCCTACCTCCACGACCTGGGCGAGCGTTGGGCGCGCGGGGAGGTCTCTATCGCCCAGGAGCACTTTGCCTCCAACCTACTGCGAGGCCGGCTACTCGGATTGGCCCGCGGCTGGGGCCAAGGGCACGGGCCAACCGCCGTCTTGGCCTGCCTGCCGAGCGAGCAGCACGACCTCGGACTGATCGCCTTTGGCATCACCCTGTACCGGCGGGGCTGGCGCATCATTTACCTGGGGCCGGACACGCCGATCGCCACCATCCGCCAAGCCGCCGAGAGCATCGCGCCCGACCTGGTCGTCCTGGCCGGCACAGTTCCCGAGCCCTTTGCCGCCCACTCCGATGCCATCGCCGACCTCGCCCGCCACACCACGCTGGCCCTTGGCGGCGCCGGCGCCACCGAGGAGCTGACCACCCGGACCGGAGCGCGCCTGCTCGAACAAGACCCGGTGAGCGCCGCCCAGAGCATGGACTCCGCCATGCCCAGATCGCAGCACACATCAGCGCCGGTTGGCCCAGCCTGAGTCGCCAGGAGCTGACCGGGGCCGGTCTCCAAGGTCGCGTTGCTTGTTAAAGTACGCGAGCGCCCAGTAAACTACGCGAAGCCAGCAGCTGCTGGTCATACCGAGAGGAACCACCAGTGCCGACGAACACCCAGCGGGACAACCACCCGCAGGCCTCCCTCCTGAGCGCCGTCCGCGAGAGCCAGACGGCGTTCGTCGATGTGGTCCGCAGCTGGACCGACATCACCGAGTACCTGACCCGACGCGTCTCCCTGCCGATAGCCGCCATCGACTTCGCCGGCGCCGTCGACCGCACCTTCGACCTCGCCGAGCAGACCCTCGCCACCCAGCGCCAGTTCGTGCTCACCCTCGTCGGCGCCGTCGACCGCCAGGTCGACACCGTCGTGGAGACCGTCGAGTCCAGCGCCCACCAGCGCCTCCGTGAGGTCGAGGGCCTCCTCCGGGAAGCCAAGGACAACCAGCCCCAGCCCGCCGGCCGCGAGCGCTCCGAGCAGCCGACCGCCGCCAAGGCCAAGGCTCCAACGGATGAGACGCGCACG
>JASLIH010000152.1 GCA_030152105.1 Actinomycetes bacterium | reverse complement strand
GCCTGTCCGGTGCCGAACCCCTTGCTGAAGTACCGCTCGACATAGAACTGGCCAACCATCAGCACGCTGGTCAGGGCCAGGTACCACAGGCAGGCCGCGACCAGCATCGGGAACACCTGGAAGGTGCGGGCGCCGATGGCCTGCAGCTGGAAGAACAGCTCGTTGGTGACCGGGACGAAGGCTAGCAGCGAGGTGTCCTTGAGCATCGCGATCGTCTCGTTGCCGGTCGGCGGGACGATCACCCGCATGGCCTGGGGCAGGACAATCCGGCGCAGGGTCGTCCCACGCGCCATGCCGAGGGCGTGCGCGGCCTCCTGCTGGCCCGGGTCGACCGCCTTCATGCCTGCCCGCACGATCTCGGCCATGTAGGCCGCCTCGGACAAGGCCAGCCCCAGCAGGCCGGCCATGAAGCCGGTCAGGATGGTCCGGGCGTCGAGGCTGAACAGGCGGGCGTTGAGGTCGATCCCGAACAGGTCGCCGAGCTGGTGGTCGAACGGCAGCCCGAACCCGTAGCTCGCGTACAGGATGCCCAGGTTGCCGAACAGGATCAGCAGCACGATCCGGGGCACAGCGCGGAAGAACCAGGTGTAGAGCCAGGCCGCCCCGGACAGGATCGGGTTCGGGGACAGCCGCATCATGGCGATCACAATCCCGAGCGCCACCCCGATGATCATCGCCAGCACGGTCACGATCAGCGTTGTCCGCACGCCCTCGATGACCGGCGGGCGGAACATGTTGTCGAGCATGAAGCGCCACTGGAACGCCTCGTTGGTGACCAGCATGTGGACGAACATCGCGGCCACGATCGCCAGGACCACGATCGCGACCCACCGGCCAGGGTGCCGGACGGGCACGGCCGTGATGGCCTCCGGCTGTGCCCGCTCGGCTGTCTTCGTCTCGGTCATGCTCGCCCCCGGTCCCGCCGGTCAGGGGTTGACGGCGGGGTTGTCGATGGCGCCCGCCTGGACACCCCACTTCTCGAGGATCGTCTTGTAGGTGCCGTCGGCGATCAGCGCCTTGACCGCGTCGGCCACCGCCTGAGCGAACTCGGTCTGGTCCTTCTTGATGACGTAACCGTACGGCGCCGCGTCGTAGATGTCACCGAGCAGTTCGAGCTGGCCGTTGGTCTGCTTGACGGCGTAGGCGACCACCGGGGAGTCGGCCAGCATGGCGTCGTCCTTGCCCGAGACCACCGCAGCCGTCGCCTGGTCCTGGCGCTGGTAGCGGTCGATGGTGATGGCCGGCTTGCCCGCGCTCTTGCACGCTTCCTGGCGCTTGCTGGAGAGGTCGTCGGTGTCCTGGACGGTGTTGGTCTGGACGGCGACCTTTTTGCCGCAGGCGTCGTCGGGCTGGACGCCGCTGGGATTGCCCTTCTTGGTCCCCCACTGGGTGCCCGCGTTGAAGTAGCTGATCATGTTGACCTGCTTCTCGCGCTCGTCGTTGACGGTGAACGACGAGACACCGGCCTCGTACTTGCCGGACTGGAGACCCGGGATGATCGCGTCGAACACGGCCGACTCGTATTCGGTCTTCAGGCCGAGCTTGGCCGCCACGGCGTTGAAGAGGTCGACGTCCCAGCCGACGACCGTCTTGCCGTCGGTGTCGAGGAACTCGTTCGGCGGGTAGCTCGAGTCGGTCCCGATCACGATCTTGCCATCGGATTTCACCGCGTCCGGCACCTTCGCGGCGAGTGCCTCGTCGACCGCCGGGGCCGCGCCGGCAGTGGTCCCGGTGCTCCCGCCGCCGGTGTCGCTCTTCTCGCCGCAACCCGCCGCCGTCAGGGCGACCACCAGCACCAGACCGAGAAGCGCTCCGTGGCGCCACCTGCGTGCCTTCATGGCTTTCCTCCTCGTTTCTCCCACCCGCCAATCCGAGGTGAACGATATCCGTTCTTGCGTTGCTCCGTCGCCGGGTTGCGAGATGATGCCGCCTATGAAGCCAGCGGCGTTCGAGTACCACCGGCCCGGGACGGTCGCCGAGGCCCTGGCCGTGCTGGCCGAGGTCGGCCACGACGGCAAGGTCCTGGCCGGTGGCCAGAGCCTGGTCCCGCTGCTCAACATGCGCCTGGCCGCCCCCGCGCACCTGGTCGACGTCAACTGGCTGGCCGAGCTGGACGAGGTCGCCTGCGACCCGGGCGGGGTCCGGGTCGGGGCCATCGCCCGCCACGCCCGGGTCGAGCACGACCCCGGTGCCGCCGAGGCCGTCCCGCTGCTGCGCCAGGCCATCGGGGACATCGCCCACACGACCGTCCGCAACCGGGGCACGGTGGTCGGCAGCCTGGTCCACGCCGACCCGGCGGCCGAGCTGCCGGCGGTGCTGGTCCTGCTGGGCGGGAGCGTGGAGCTGGCCAGCGCCGGCAACGGCTCCCGTCGGGTGGCCGCGGCCGACTTCTTCGTCGGGCCGCTGGAGTCGGCGCTGCGCCCGGGCGAGCTGGCCACCGCGGCGGTGTTCCCGCGGCCGCCGGCGGGCAGCGGCAGCGCCTGGCTCGAGCTGGCCCGCCGCCACGGCGACTACGCCGTCTGCGGGGCCGGGGTGCTGGTCCGCCTCGACCAGGGCCTGCGGGTCGCCTCGGCCCGGGCGGCCCTGATCTCGGTCGGGCCGGTGCCGGTGCCGGTCGACCTGACCGACGCCCTGGGCGGCCAGCCCCACGACGCCGCCGACTGGGCCGCCGCCGGGCGCCTGGCCGCCGCCGCCGTCGACCCCGACGACGACATCCACGCCACCGCCGCCTACCGCCGCCACCTGGCCGGGGTGCTCACCGCCCGCGCGGCCCGGTCGGCGGCCGCCGCCGCCGCCGACCGGCTGGGCTCGGAGGGGTCCGGGTGAGCGAGCCGCTGCACGAGACCCACCTGGTGGTCAACGGGGTGCCGCACACCGTGGCCGTGCCGGCCCGGCGGCTGCTGTCGGACTGCCTGCGCCACGACCTGGGGCTGACCGGCACCCACGTCGGCTGCGAGCACGGGGTCTGCGGGGCCTGCACGGTCCTGGTCGACGGGCGGCCGATGCGGTCCTGCCTGCTGTTCGCGGTCGGGGTGGACGGGGCCGAGATCACCACCGTCGAGGGCTGCCGGTCGGCCGGGGGCGGCCTCGGCCCGGTGCAGCAGGCCTTCCAGGACTGCCACGGCCTCCAGTGCGGCTTCTGCACCCCCGGGTTCGTCACCACCATCACCGCGTACCTGCGCGAGCACCCCGACCCCACCGAGGAGCAGGCCCGCCAGGCCATCGGGGGCAACCTCTGCCGCTGCACCGGCTACCAGAACATCGTCGCCTCGGTCCTGCGGGCCGCCGAGATCCTCAAGGCGGAGGGGTCCGGGGAACCCCAGGGGGGTGCCCCGGAAAATCGGGAGGGGCCCGGGGAACCACATGGGGGTGCCCCGGTGGAGCAGGAGGCGGCGGGGTGACGACCCGGACGATGGGGGAGCCGATCGCCCGGCGCGAGGACCCCCGGCTGGTCGCCGGGGAGGGGCGCTACCTGGACGACCTGGGCGGCGGGGCGCTGGCGGCGGCGTTCGTGCGCAGCCCGCACGCCGCCGCCCGGGTGCTGGACGTCGACGTGAGCCGGGCCCTCGAGGTCGACGGGCTGGTGGCCGTCTACACCTACGAGGACCTGGAGGGGCCGGTGGCCGAGCCCCTGCCCCTGCTCATCCCGCACCCCCGGCTGCACGCCGGGCGGACCGGCTACCCGCTGGCCAACGGGGTCGTCCGCCACGTCGGGGAGCCGGTGGCGATGGTCGTGGCCCGCGACCGCTACCTGGCCGAGGACGCCTGCGAGCGGATCGCCGTCGCCTACGAGCCGCTGGCCCCGGTGGTGGGCCTCGACGCCGCCGTGGCCGCCGAGCGGGTCGTCCACGACGACGTGCCCGACAACGTCGCCGCCCGGATGGTCCAGGAGCACGGCGACGCCCGGGCGGCCGTGGCCGCCGCCCCCCACCGCCTCGAGCTCGACCTGACCATCGAGCGGTCGGCGTCCACGCCGCTTGAGGGCCGGGGGGTGTACGCCCGCTGGGACGCCGCCGACCGCTCCCTGCGGGTCTACAGCTCGACCCAGACCTCGACCTCGGTCCGGTTCGCGCTCGCGGCCAAGCTGGGGGTGCCGGTGGACCGGGTCGAGGTCGTCGCCCCCGACGTCGGCGGTGGCTTCGGGGTCAAGATCATGCACCCCTGGCCCGAGGAGGTCCTGGTCCCCTGGGCCGCCATCCGCCTCGGGCGCGAGGTCAAGTGGACCGAGGACCGGCGCGAGCACTTCATCGCCTCGGCCCACGAGCGCGGCCAGCGCCACCACGTCAGCGTCGGCTTCGACGACGACGGCCGCCTGCTCGGCCTCGACGTCGAGTTCCTCCACGACAACGGCGCCTACACCCCCTACGGGATCATCGTCCCCATCATCACCGCCACCCAGCTGCTCGGGCCCTACAAGCCGGCCGCCTACCGGGCCGAGTTCCGCTCGCTGTACACCAACACGGTGATCGTCACCCCCTACCGGGGCGCCGGCCGGCCCCAGGCGGCGTTCGCCATGGAGCGGACCATGGACGCGATCGCCGCCTACCTGGGCCGCGACCGGGCCGAGGTCCGCGAGGCCAACTTCATCCAGCCCTCCGAGATGCCGTACGACCACCACCTGACCTTCCAGGACGGGCGGCCGCTGGTCTACGACTCCGGCGACTACCCGGCCACCCTGGACAAGGTGAAGAAGCTGGTCGGGTGGGACGAGTTCGAGACGTTCCGGTCCGAGGCCCGGGCGGCCGGGCGGCGGGTCGGGATCGGCCTGGCCTGCTATGTCGAGGGCACCGGGGTCGGCCCCTATGAGGGCGCCCATGTGCGGGTCGAGACCAACGGGACGGTGGTGGTGGCCACCGGCCTGACCACCCAGGGCCAGGGCCACGAGACGGTCTTCGCCCAGGTCGCCGCCGAGGTCCTCGGGGTCCCGGTGGAGCGGGTCACCGTCGTCACCGGCGACACCCGCCGCTTCAAGTACGCGGTCGGGACCTTCGCCAGCCGGGCCGCGGTGATGAGCGGCAACGCCGTCGCCCTGGCCGCCGGCAAGGTCCGGGCCAAGGCCCTGCGGATCGCCGCCGAGGCCCTCGAGGCCGACCCGGACGACCTCGAGCTGACCGACGGGACGGTCAGGGTCAAGGGCGCCCCGGAGCGGGAGCTCGCCCTGGAGACGGTGGCCGTGCTGGCCAACCCCCTTCGCTACGCCTTCGACGAGCAGACCAGGCTGGCCACCCAGTTCGTGGTCGGCCGGGGGGTCGAGGACCCGCCGGTGGCCGAGGACGACGAGCCCGGCCTCGAGGCGACCGACTGGTACTCGCCGGTCCGCTCGACCTTCGCCAACGGGGCGCACGCGGTGGTGGTCGAGACCGACCCGGAGACGGCCGAGATCCGGATCCTCCGGTACTGCGTGGTCCACGACTGCGGGCGGCTGATCAACCCGCGCATCGTCGAGGGCCAGGTCCACGGCGGGGTCGCCCAGGGGGTCGGCGGGGCCCTGTACGAGCGGATGGCCTACGACGAGAACGGCCAGCTGCTGAACGCCTCGTTCATGGACTTCCTGATGCCGTACGCCTCGGAGGTGCCAAAGGTCGAGATCGACCACCTGGAGACGCCGTCGCCGCTCAACCCGCTCGGCATCAAGGGGGCCGGCGAGGCCGGCACCATCCCGGGGGCGGCGGTGCTGGCCGCGGCCATCTCCGACGCCGAGGGGTTCTTTCTCGACACCATGCCCATCTCCCCCTCGGAGCTGTGGGCCCTGCGGGAACACCACGCCCGGAAGGACGACCGATGAGGATCGCCGGCAACGCCACCCTCCACGCCCCCGTCGAGGCGGTCTACGCCGCCCTCCAGGACCCGGCCGTGCTGGTCCGGACCATCCCCGGCTGCGAACGGCTCGAGCGGGTCGGCGAGGACGCCTACCAGATGACCGTCACCGCCGGCGTCGCCTCGGTCCGCGGCACCTACGCCGGCGACGTCCGCCTCACCGACCACCACGCCCCCCACGGCTTCGTCATGAAGGCGAGCGGCTCCGGTACCCCCGGCACCATCTCCGCCGACGTCACCGTCACCCTCTCCTCGGCCGACAACGCCACCACCCAGCTCGCCTACGACGCCGACGCCACCATCGGCGGCATGATCGGCGGCGTCGGCCAGCGCCTCCTGAGCACCGTCGCCAAACGCACCGCCGGCGACTTCTTCACCGCGGTCGACCAGGTCCTGAACGGCGCAGGAGTTGAGGAGGCGGAGCAGGGCGCCCCGGTGCCCCGGACCGGCGAGGCGAGCGCCCCGCCAACCCGGACCGGCGAGGTGGGAGCGCCGGCCCGGGCAGTCGGCGGGGAGGCCGGGCCACGCGTGTACACCGCCCCCGCCCAGCGGCGAGCCCCCGGCGGCGACTTCGCCGCCGGGGTGGCCCTCGGCGCCGCCGCGGCGCTCCTCGGCGCCCTGGTCGGAGGCTACCTGGCCCGCCGGGCCCAGCGACGCTGAGCCCATGCGACCCTTCACCACCGGCTGCACCACCGGCGCCGACACGGCCACCGTCACCCCAGGCTCCAGCTTCCCGCACCCGCCGCCCGAGCGATGACCGCCCCCCGCCGGATCCGGGTCGGGGTCGACACCGGCGGCACCTTCACCGACGTGGTCGCCTTCGACGAGGACACCGGCGAGCTGGCCGCCATCAAGACCCCCTCGACCCCGGCCGACC
This sequence comes from Actinomycetes bacterium, assembly GCA_030152105.1. Next base: position 2,491 of record JASLIH010000152.1, on the reverse strand, counting down.
CGGCCGAGGGGTTCCTGGACGGGGTGGCCAAGGTCCTGGCCACCCTCGGCGTCGGCGCCGAGGCCATCACCGCCGTCTGCCATGGCACCACCGTGGCCACCAACCAGCTGCTGGAGGGCAAGGTCGGCCGCCTCGGCTTCATCACCACCGAGGGCTTCGGGGCCCTGCTCGAGATCGCCCGCCAGAGCGTCCCCGACGGCTACGGCAACAGCTACTTCTGGGTCAAGCCGCCCCGGATCGTCCCCGCCGACCTGGTCAGGACCGTCGGCGGCCGCCTCGACCACACCGGCGCCGAGCTGCGCCCCTTCGACTCGGCCCAGGCCCGCGCGGTCGCGCGGTTCCTCCGCCGCCGGGAGGTGGCCGCCGTCGGGGTCTGCCTCCTGCACGCCTACGCCAACCCGGCCCACGAACAGCGCATGCGCGAGATCCTGGCCGAGGAGCACCCGGAGGCCGCGGTCTCGCTGTCCAGCGAGGTGCTGCGCGAGTACCGCGAGTATGAGCGGGCCATGACGACCCTGGTCGACGCCGCCGTCAAGCCGCGGGTCGGCCGCTACGTCGCCACCATCGCCCGCCGCCTCGAGGAGCTGTCCCGGCCCACCGGGCCGCCCCGTCCGGGTTCCCCGGACCCCTCCGAGACCCGGCCGGTGCCGTTCTACGTGATGCGGTCCAACGGCGGGGTGCTGTCGGCGGCCGAGGTCGTCCACCAGCCGGTCTCGACGGTGCTGTCCGGCCCGGCGGCCGGGGCCCTTGGGGCGGCCATGGTGACCAGGGCGGCCGGGTTCGAGCGGGTGCTGACCCTGGACGGCGGCGGCACCTCGACCGACGTCAGCGTGGTCCTGGGCGGCGAGCCGACCCTGACCACCGAGGGCAGCGTCGGCGGCTACCCGTCCAAGATCCCCATGATCGACGTGGTCACCGTGGGCGCGGGCGGCGGGTCGGTGGCCTGGCTGTCCCGCGAGGGCGGCCTCAAGGTCGGCCCGCGCTCGGCCGGGGCCGACCCGGGCCCGATGTGCTACGGCCGGGGCGGCACCGAGCCGACGGTGACCGACGCCAACCTGGTCCTGGGGCGGATCCCGCCCCACCTCCTCGGCGGCGAGGTCCCCCTCGACCCGGCCGCCGCCGCTGCCGGGCTGGAGACGCTGGGGTCAGAGCTCGGCATGGACCTGGCGTCGGTGGCCGCCGGAGTGCTGGAGATCTCGGCCTGGAACCAGGCCAACGCCCTGCGCCAGGTCACCGTCCAGCGCGGCCTGGACGTCCGCGACTTCGTCCTGGCCACCTTCGGCGGGTCCGGGTCGCTGGCCGTGTGCCGCCTGCTGGAGCTGCTCGGCCTGCCCGCCGCCGTCATCCCCCGCGACCCGGGCAACCTGTCGGCCTTCGGGCTGCTGACCGTCGACGTCAAGAACGACGAGGTCCAGACCGCGGTCGCCCGCCACGCCGACCTCGACCCGGCCACCGTCGCCGCCACCCTCGCCGCCCTCCAGGAACGGGTCGCCCGTTCCCTGGACGCCGAGGGCTTCCCCCGCCCCGCCCACCGCTACCTGCGCTCGGCCGACCTGCGCTACTTCGGCCAGGCCTTCGAGGTCCGGGTCCCGGTTCCCGACGGCGCCGTCGACACCGCCCTGACCGAGGCCACCGTCGCCGCCTTCCACGACGCCCACCAGCGCCTCTACGGCTACGCCTTCCGCAACGACCCCACCCAGCAGGTCGAGTGGGTCAACCTCCGCGTCACCGGCATCGGCCCCATCCGCCGCCCCTCCCTCCGCCCCTCGGCGCCCGGCTCCATGGCTGGCCCCAGGAGCTCCCGGCCCGCTTGCTTCGATCCCTCGAGTGGATTTGTCGATACAGCGATCTATCGACGGGACGACCTGGGACCAGGGGACCGTGTCGAGGGGCCGGCGGTGGTGGAGGAGTACGGGGCCACGGTCCCGCTCCACCCGGGGTTCCGGGCCGAGGTCGACCGGTTCGGCAACCTGGTCGTGACCCGGCACGGGTCGGGTCGAACCGGCCACGGCGACCCCGGGGCGGCCCGGTGACCGGCGGCGGCCGCGGCGGGCCCGACCCGGTCACGCTGGAGATCGTCGAGGGGACGCTGGCCTCGATCGAGCGCGAGGTCGAGACGGCGATCGGCCGGACGGCCAGGTCGCCGATGATCCGGGACGCGCACGACTTCCGGGCTGGGATCCACGACGCCCGGCTGCGCAAGCTCACCGGGCGGTCGTACTCGGCCCTGGTCCACCCGGTGGCCCGGGACTTCCCGCTGGAGACGATGCGGCCGGGGGACGTGTTCTTCCACAACGACGTCTACCTGTCCGAGGGCGGGATCGGCCACCTGCCCGACCTGTGCGTGACTGTCCCGGTGTTCTCGGCCGGCCGGGTGGTGGCGTTCGTGCAGGCGTTCGGGCACCACGACGACATCGGCGGGGCCGTGCCCGGGTCGATGCCGTCCCACGCCACCAGCGTGTTCGAGGAGGGGCTGATGGTCCCCCCGATC
>JASLIH010000635.1 GCA_030152105.1 Actinomycetes bacterium | reverse complement strand
GAGCTCCCGGGCCTGGTCTCGGGTCTCGCCGGGGCCTTCCCGGACGGCGTCGAGCAGGGTGGCCAGGGCGGGGTCGGGCTGGCCGTCGGTGGCCTGGGCGGCGGCGGCGGCGAAGCGGGAGGCGGGGTCGGCGGCCACGGTGGCCAGGCGGGCGCGGGCCAGCAGGACGGCGACCTCGGGGTCGGTCTCGATCGGGCGGAGCAGCTCGATCGCCTCGGTGGGTCGGCCCTCCTCCAGGGCCAGGTCGGCCAGGCCGGCCCGGGCGGCCAGGTTGTCGGGGTCGTCCTTCAGGATCTCGCGCCAGCGTTCGGCGGCCTGCTCGGGGTCCAGCTCGGCCGCGGCGGCCGCGGCCCGGTCGGCCTCGCTGGGCAGCAGGGCCTCCACGAACTGCTCGACCACGGCCGCCGGCTGGGCGCCGACGAACTCGTCGACCAGGCGGCCACCGGCGAACGCCTTGACCGCCGGGATCCCCTGGACCTGGAAGGCCATGGCCAGCCGCTGGTTCTGGTCGACGTCGACCCGGGCCAGGACGACCTCGCCGCCGTGGCGCTCCACCGCCCGTTCCAGCACCGGGGACAGGGCGTGGCAGGGGCCGCACCAGTCGGCCCAGAAGTCGACCAGCACGGGGACGGTCATCGAACGTTCGAGCACCTCGGCCTGGAAGGTGGCCTCGGTCACGTCATACACAAGATCGCTCATACCGTTGTAGGTACGCCTGCCCGGGCCTGGTCCGCAACGTCAGGAGGGGGGGTCGAGCTGGTCGGCGTGCTCCTCCAGGTGGGCGACGGTGAACCGGTCGATGATCTCGGCCACCGTCATCTCCCCCAGGGTCTGGTGGTGGCCGCTGTGGGCCAGGGCCTGGTCGTCGAGGCGGTCCAGCAGGGCCAGGACCACGGCCACGCCCTCGTCGACCCGGCCGAGGAGCCGCTGCGGGTCCTCGCGGCGGTCGCGCTCGATGGCGCCGATACGTCCCGGGTCGGAGGAGACCCGGCCGAACTCGTCCTGGCGGCCGGCGGCGATCAGCTCGGCCTGCTCGGCCCAGTAGGGCAGCATCTCGGCCACGTGGGCCAGGACCTGGCCCCGGTCCCAGCGCTCCCCGGAGGCCGGGTCGGGGTCGGTGAGGGCGTCGTCGGGCAGCACCGCGGCGCTGGCCCGGATCCTGCCGGCCGCGGCCAGCAGCCGCTCGGCCCGGTCCGTCGGGGCGCCTCCGGGGGCGCTCATTGGCCCAGCCTCGGCCGTATGCGGTCGGGGTCGGGCTGGAACGGCGGGGCGTCGCCGGCCACCACCGGGCTGGCCAGCGCGCCCAGCCCGGCCACCTCCAGCTCGACCTGGTCGCCGGGCTGGAGATAGGGGTACTTGTCGGCCCCGTGGACCAGCGACAGCTCCAGGATGCAGCCGGTCCCGCAGGTGCCCGACCCGAGCACGTCGCCGCGGCGGACAGGTGCCCATTCGCTGGCGTAGACCAGCATCTCGGCGAAGCTCCACCACAGCCCGTCCAGGTCGGCCCGCGACCACTCGACGCCGTTGACCGTTGCCGTCATCACCGCGCTCGGCACCTCCCGCACGCCGCCGGGGGCGAACTCCGCCGCCGTGACCAGGGTCGGCCCCAGCGAGGTGGCGAAGTCCTTGCCCTTGGCCGGTCCCAGCGACTGGGCCATCTCGCGTCGCTGGATGTCCCGGGCCGACCAGTCGTTCATGACCATGAACCCGGCGACGGCCCGGTCGGCGTCCTCCAGGCGCAGGTTGGTCCCGCCGCGGCCGAGCACGCAGGCCACCTCCAGCTCGTAGTCGAGCTCGGCCGACCGGGGCGGCGCGGCCACCGGGTCGCCCGGGCCGAGGACCGCCGCCGGGTTGGTGAAGTAGAAGACGGGCAGCTCGTACCAGTCCGGGTGCATCTCCAGCCCCCGCCGCGACCTGGCCGTCCGCACATGCTGCTCGAAGGCGTAGAAGTCCCGGATCGACGGCGGCTCGGCCACCGGCGCCAGCAGCCGCACCTCCTCCAGCGCCACCGCCTCCCCATCCGCCGCGGGCCGCAGCCCCGGGTCGGCATTGGCCGCCATGGCCAGGTCGAGCACCGCCTCCAGCCCCGCCCGCCCCTCCCCATCCGCCACCGGCACCACCACCTCCCCATCGAGATACCCCACCCGCACCCGCCCCCCAGCCGGGCCGCCGCCCCCGCCCGCCGGGCCGCCGTCCCCACCGTCGATGGGCCCGGCACCCCCTGCTTGGGCGCCGCGAGGTCCCGCTTCGATGTTGATAAATCGACAGATCTTCATGGCGCTCGCTCCGTGAGCTCGCCGTCGGCCAGGCGCAGATCCCGGTCGGCGAGGGCGAGGACGTCGGGGTCGTGGGTGGCGACCAGGCAGGCGCTCACGATACCTCGCTGACCCGGGCGCGCCGGAGCACCATGGAGGGCACCAGGTAGGATTCGCGGATGGACGAACCCGCCGTCGAGGCGTTCGACGCCGCCTCCCTCGAGGAGGCCAGGGCCGAGGTGCAGCACCGCACCGGCGAGCTGTACCTCGAGTTCCTGCGCCGCGACTCGATGAGCTGCGGCCTGTACGTCCTTGACCCGGGGGCCGACGACCCCCAGGAGCCCCACCAGGAGGACGAGGTCTACGTGGTCCTCTCCGGCCGGGCCCAGCTGGAGGTGGCCGGCCAGGACCACCCGGTCGAGCCCGGCGGCGTGCTGTTCGTCGCCCGCACCGTCCCCCACCGCTTCCACGACATCACCGAGCGCCTGTCGGTCCTGGTCTTCTTCGCCCCGGCCGAGTCGGCCTAGCGCCGCAGCCAGGGCGGCAGCGGCAGTTCGGGACCACGCCAGGGCACCATGTCCTCGGTGGCGAACCGCCCGAAGAAGTTCACGAAATGCGCACCCGACCCGGCAAGGGCCCGCTTGGCCCGCTCCCGCCCGCCCTCCCCCGCCACCAGCACCGACAGCACCGTCCGCCCGTCCCGCAGCGCGGCCACGTAGACGGCCAGGTCGACCATCTGGTCAGCCAGGGTGAACGACAGCAGCCGCCGCGCCCGGGCCCACGCCCCGCCCGCGTTGCCGAGGCTGTCGATCCGCTCGGCGTCCCGCTCCCCGGCCAGTACGAGCACGTCGCCGGAGGCGAACCCCGCCCGCTCCAGCGCCCCGGCCGCGGCCACGGCGGCCTCGGCAGTGTCCAGCACCGCCATCACCCGGTTGATGGTCGCCAGTCGCCCAGGTGAGCTCATCGGCCGAGCATGGCATACCATCGTCGCCAGTGGGCCTCGAGCCGCCGCTCCGGTTTGCGGAGCCGGTTGGAGGTGCACACTGATCATGTAGCCGATCCTGTCAGGGCGGCTGCCGTTCGCAAGGCTCCCGGACCCTGGGCCGCCGTTCCACCGACGACCTGAGGAGCCTGCATGGCCGCGCTCGACCAGCCACTCGCCACCGTCCCGCCTTCGGGCAAGGGTCGCTGGAGTGAGTACACCTTGTTGTCGCGGCAGATCAAACAGGCCGGGCTGCTGGACCGGCGGCACGGCTGGTATGCGGGCAAGATCGGCCTCAACCTGGCCCTGCTCGCTGCCGGTCTGGTGGCGTTCTTTCTCCTGGGCGAGTCCTGGTGGCAGCTGGTCACGGCCGCCTACCTTGCCGTGGTGGCCACCCAGCTGACCTTCGTCGGCCATGACGCCGGCCACCGCCAGATCTTCCGCAGTCGCCGCGCCAACGACCTGGCCGGGCTCCTCCACGGCAACCTGCTGGTCGGGATCAGCTTTGGCTGGTGGGTCCCCAAGCACAACGCCCACCACACCAACCCCAACGACGAAGACCTCGACCCCGACATCGGCATCGCCGTGCTGGCGTTCACCGCCGCCCAGGCCCGCGGCAAACACGGCCTGGCCCGGATGATCACCCGCTCCCAGGCGTTCCTGTTCTTCCCGTTGCTGCTGCTGGAGGCGGCCCACCTCCACGTGGCCAGCATCAAGGCCATCGTCCAAGGCCGCGGCCGGGCCAATGCGGCCGAGGCGCTCCTGCTCCTGGTCCATCTCGCCGTCTACCTCACCGCCCTGCTGCTGGTCCTCACCCCGCTTCAGGCGGTGGCCTTCGTGCTCGTCCAGCAGGGCCTGTTCGGTCTGTATCTGGGCTGCTCGTTCGCGCCCAACCACAAGGGCATGCCGACCCTCACCCAAGCCGACCAGGTGGACTTCCTGCGACGCCAGGTGCTGACCTCACGCAACGTGCGCGGCAGCCGCTTCGTCGACTTCCTCCTCGGCGGCCTCAACTACCAGATCGAGCACCACCTGTTCCCCAACATGCCCCGCCCCAACCTGCGCCGCGCCCAGCCCCTGGTCCGCGAGTTCTGCCGCCACCACGGCCTCCTCTACGCCGAAGCGAGCCTGGTCGGCTCCTATGCGGAGGCCCTGCGCCACCTCCATAGCGTGAGCGCGCCGCTGCGCCCGGCGGCCTGAGATCAGCCGCCGCCCAGGACGGCGGCGGCGACCCTCCGGACGCGTTCGGGGTCGGCGATGGCGTCGATCTCCAGGATCCTGCCCTCGGCCACGGTGAACCCCAGCACCGCGAACGGCCGTCCACCCACCGTCACGACCGCGCCGGCCGCGCCGTTGACCAGCGCGGGATGCAGGTCGGCCCCGGGGAGCGCGCCCAGGACCGCCTGCCTGGCGACAGCCGCCGCGCCGCGGACCACCCGGGAGGCGGCGGGCCGCCTGGCCCCGAAGTCGGCTCGCAGCACGACGTCGGGGTCGAGCAGCGCGACGAGGGCGCCGAGGTCGCCGCCACGGGCGGCCAGGAAGAAGGCGTCGACCACGTCGCGTTGCCGAGCCAGGTCGGGGTCGGCGGCCGGGAGGTCGGCCCCTTTGACCCGCCGCCGTGCCCGGCTGGCGAGCTGCCTGGCCGCCGTAGGGGACCGGCCGACCATGGGAGCGATCTCCTCGAAGGGCAGCTGGAACATGTCGTGGAGCACGAAGGCGAGCCGCTCCGCCGGTGACAGGGTGTCGAGCACGACCAGGAGGGCGAGGCCGACCGAGTCGGCCAGCACCGCCTCCTCGTCGGGCTGGAGCACGCCCGGAGGGCTGATGACGGGATCGGGCAGGTGGACGCCGAGGGCCTCCTCGCGCCGGGTGGTGCGCGACCGCAGCATGTTCAGGCAGACCCGGGCGACGATCGTGGTCAACCACCCGCCGAGGTTCTCGACGCCGTCTGCGCCGGAGCGGCTGAGCCGCAGCCAGGTGTCCTGGACGGCGTCGTCGGCCTCGGTGAGCGAGCCGAGCATCCGGTAGGCCACCGCCCGCAGATGGGCCCGGTGGTCCTCGAAGCGGTCGGCCAGCCACTCGTTCTCGTCCATCGGTCACATCTTCCCCTCTTGCGGTGTCATCCAGATGACCCACCACAGACGACCGATGTGACAAGGAGCAGGAACCATGGCGTCACCACCCATCCTGGTCACCGGCGGCACCGGCACCCTGGGACGGCTGGTCGTCCCACGGCTGCTGGACGCCGGCTGCGACGTCCGAGTCCTCAGCCGCCGCACCCGCGAGCCCCGGGCGGGTGTCGAGCTCGCGACCGGCGACCTCGCCACCGGCGAGGGGATCGACGCCGCGGTGGAGGGAGCCGAGATCATCGTCCACTGCGCCGGCGGCCCCAGAGGCGACGGGGACAAGGCCCGGCACCTGGTCCAGGCGGCGTCGCGGGCCGGGGCCCGGCACCTGGTCTTCATCTCGGTCGTCGGGGCCGACCGGGTCCCGGTCACCAGCCGCATCGACCGCGCCATGTTCGGCTACTTCGCGTCCAAGCTGGCCGCCGAGCAGGTCATCGCCGGCTCCGGCCTGCCGTGGACA
>JASLIH010000623.1 GCA_030152105.1 Actinomycetes bacterium | reverse complement strand
AGCATCTTCATCAGGGTCGACTTGCCGGCGCCGTTCTCGCCGACCAGGGCGTGGATCTCGCCCTCGGCCACCAGGAGGTCGATCCGGTCGTTGGCGACCACCCCGGCATAGCGGCGGGTGACGCCGCGGCACTCGATGGCTGGCGCCCGGTGGCGGGCCTCCGCTGGCCCGCCGCCGGGAACCTCGGTCGCGTCGGTCGCCACGGCTATGTCGGCTTCGTCGGGACCTTGATCTCGCCGTCGATGATCTTCTGCTTCAGCTCGTCAAGGGTGGTCGGGATGTCGCCCAGCAGCTCCTTGTTGTACTGGTTCTGGGCGTAGTCGATGCCGCCCTCCTTGAGCCCGAAGGTCTTGATGCCGCCCTTCTCGGTGCCGTCCACGTATTCGCCGATGGTCTGCTGGACGGCGTTGTCGACCCGCTTGAGCATCGAGGTGAGGATCCACTTCTGCTCGGCCGGGCTGGCGGTCAGGCTCTGGTCGGAGTCGACGCCGATGGCGTAGACCTTCTTGTCCGCGGCCGTGGCGATGACGCCCGCGCCGGTGCCGCCGGAGGCGTGGTAGATGACGTCGGCGCCCTCGCCGATCTGCTTCAGGGCCAGCTCCTTGCCCTTGGCCGGGTTGCGGAAGGCCTCGGGGGTGTTGCCGGCGTAGTCGACCAGCACCTTGATGCTCTTGCCGTCCTTGTCGGCGATGTACTTGACGCCCGCCTCGTAGCCGGCCTGGAACTTCTCGATGAGGCCCTGGCCCTGCTGGCCGCCGACGAAGCCGACGATGTCGGACTTGGTCTTGAGGGCGGCCGCGGCCCCGACCAGGAAGGAGCCTTCCTCCTCCTTGAACCCGATGCACAGGAGGTTCTGGTCCGGCTTGGTGCAGCTCTCGGCGAAGCCGTCGATCACCGCGAACTGGGTGTCGGGGCTCTCGGCGGCTGACTTGGCGATGTCCTCGGAGAACAGGAAGCCGATGCCGAAGATCAGCCCGTAGCCCTCGTCGGCCAGGCCGTCCAGGAGCTCCTTGCGGTTGGAGCCGTCCGGGTTGGGCTCGACGTCCTTGGCCTGGATCTTGTCGCCCTGCTCCTTCTCGGCCGCCTGTAGGCCGGCGTAGGCCGAGTCGTTGAACGACTTGTCGCCTCGGCCGCCGATGTCGTAGACCACGCCGACCTTCTTGGCCTCGGCGGTGCTGCCGCCAGTGCTGGCGCTGCCGCCGTCGTCGCTGCCGCCACCACAGGCGGCCACGACCAGGCCGAGCGCCACCACCAGGGCGCCCACCCGCACACCCCGTACCCCACGCATGCACTTGCTCCTCTCGGATTCCGGGCTCCCACCCGCCAGCGCCGCTGGCTCGCCGTATTTAACCATCCCGTGGGCCGGTGAAGGGGCTCGGCCGGAGGCTGCGTAGAATCCGCCCATGCGCCGCGTCCTGGTTGGCCTCCTTGTGCTCGTGCTCGCCTACTTCGCCGTCACCACCACCCTGGTGGCCAGGTGGATGGGCAAGGACGAGCGGCCCCGGGTCGAGGCCATCGTGGTCCTGGGGGCGGCCCAGTACGACGGCCGGCCGTCGGCCATCTATGAGGCCCGCCTGGAGCACGCCGTCGAGCTGTGGCGCGACCAGGTGGCCCCGCTGGTGGTGTTCACCGGGGGCAAGGAGCCCGGCGACCGCTTCACCGAGGGCGGGTCGGGCGCCCGCTGGGCCCTGCAGCGCGGTGTGCCCGGGGGTGCCGTCCTCACCGAGGAGCGCAGCCGCACCACCTACCAGAACCTGGCCGGGGCCAAGCGGGCCCTCGAGCGCCGCAACCCAGGCGGCCGGCACCGCATCGTGGTCGTCTCCGACCCCTTCCACATGTTCCGGGCGGTGCGCCAAGCCGCCGACCTCGGCATGGACGCCTATCCGTCGCCCACCCGGACCAGCCCGCTCTCGGCCAGCCGGCTCAAGCTCACCGAGCTGGTGATCCGCGAGGACCTGGCCATCGCCGGCTACCTGCTCTCGGGCGCCGGCAAGTAGGAGGAGGCACCCCCGTGGCCCTGACCGTCGTCGACCACCCCCTGGCCGGGACGATGCTGACCGCCCTGCGGGACGCCTCGACCCCGCCGCCACTGTTCCGGCTGCTGACCAAGCGGCTGTCGCTGGTGCTGGCCGTCGAGGCGACCCGGGGGATCCCGACGGCCTCGCGCACGGTGACGACCCCGCTGGCCCCGGCCGAGGGCATCGCCTTTGCCGCGCCCCTGGTGGCGGTGCCGATCCTGCGGGCCGGGCTGGGCATGCTGGAGGCCGTGACCGAGCTGTTCCCCGAGGTGGCGGTCGGCTACCTGGGGCTGGAGCGCGACCACGCCACCTTCCAGCCGTCGACCTACTACAGCAAGCTGCCCGACATCGGGGGCAGCTACGTGCTCCTGCTCGACCCCATGCTGGCCACCGGCGGGTCGGCGGCGGCGGCCTGCGCCAGCCTGTACGCGGCCGGGCCGGCCAAGGTCACCCTGCTGTCGGTGGTGGCCGCGCCCGAGGGCATCCGGCGGCTCACCGAGGAGCATCCGTCGCTGGACGTGGTCACCGCCGCGGTCGACGAGCGGCTCAATGACCAGGCCTACATCGTGCCCGGGCTGGGCGATTTCGGGGACCGCCTGTTCGGGACCTGATCGAGTACGATTCAATTTCTCGAACCTGACGAACAAGACGAGGAGAGCACGTGGCCCGAGCGCAGCGACCTCGCGTCGGCGAGGAGCTGCTGGCCCCGTTCCGGGTCCTGGCGGGCGGCGAGGACCTGGCCACGGCCGGCGCCGCCCTGCTGGAGCGCGCCTGCCTGGCCACCGAGGCGGCCGAGGGTGTGGTCCTGCTCGCGGAGGACGGCTTCGTGCCCGGGCCGTCCTGGGGCGTGCCCGGGCCCGGCGGACGGCTGGGGGCCCGGCGAGGCGACCGCACCCTGGCCGCCGACGCCGTGGCCCCAGCCGGCGGGGAGCCCGTCAGCCGGCCCCTGGTCGCCGGCCCCGGCGACGCCGAGGCCTGGTGCGCGATGGTGGTCGAGGGCCGGGCTGTCGGGGTGCTCGCCCTGCGGCGGGCCGCCGGGCCGTTCACCGGCGACGACCTGGCCGCGGTGGAGCTGCTGGCCACCGGGTCGGCGGTGGCCGTGGACCGGCTGCGCTTCCTGCGGCTGTGGTCGCGCAAGCTGGAGCAGGCCGACGCCGCCCACTCCCAGCTCCTGCGGTACGCCGACGACCTGCGGACCACCTTCTCGGCCGAGCGGCGGCGGGCCGAGGAGCTGCGCCAGGCCCTCGACGCGGTCGAGCTGGCCTACACGGCGACCGTCCGGGCCCTGGCCAGCGCCGTCGAGGCCAAGGACGCCTACACCGGCGGCCACCTGGCCCGGGTGACGGCCTACGGGACCGAGGCCTGCCGGGCCCTCGGCGGGCACCTGGCCGCGACCCCCGGCCTCGAGTACGCCTTCCTGCTGCACGACCTGGGCAAGATCGGCGTGCCTGACGCTGTCCTCAACAAGGCCGGGCCCCTGACCGACGAGGAGTGGGCCCTGATGCGCGAGCACCCGGCCATCGGCCTGCGCATCCTCGAAGGGGTGCCGCACATGGACGTGGTCAGGGCGGTCGTCTACTCCCACCACGAGCGCTGGGACGGGGCCGGCTACCCCGAGGGCCTCAAGGGCGAGCAGATCCCCCTGGCCGCCAGGGTGTTCGCGGCCGTCGACGCCTTCGACGCCATCACCACCGACCGGCCCTACCGGGTCGCGGCCAGCCTCCACGAAGCCCTCCACCGGCTGCGCGAGGCCTCCGGCACCCAGTTCGCCCCGGACGCCGTCGACGCCATCCACCTGGTCGACCGGGGACGGCTGGCGGCGATCCAGGCGACCGCGAACCGCGGGCGGTAGGGATGCGGCGCCTGCGGGTGCAGCTCACCGTCCTGCTCGCTCTGCTCGGCATGCTCGTGCTCGCCTGGGGGGCGGCCATCTTCCTCGGCGCCCGGGACGCGGCCCGGTCCAGCGCCTCCATCCAGTCCAGCGTCGACCGGGTCGACGAGCTGCGGCGGGCCGCCACCGGGCTCAGCCGCGAGTTCGTGGCCATGGAGACGAGCCGGCGCGCCTACCTGCTCACCGGCGACCGGGCGTCGCGGGACGCCAGGGCCCGGGCCGAGGTCCGGGCCGTCGAGGGCTTCAAGCGGGTCTCCGCCCTGAGCGAGCGCTGGCGGAGCCTGCCGCCGCTGGTCTCGGATGTGGCGGCCGAGTACCGGGCCTGGGTCCGGACCGGGCAGACCGAGCTGAAGGCGAGGAGGCGCGGGGCCGCGGCGGCCGCCCTGGTCGCCAGCCGCGGCAACGCCGACAAGCACTTCCGGCAGCTCTGGGCTCTCCAGGCGAAGCTCGAGGACCAGCTCGCCCGGTCCCAGTACAGCTACGCCCGCAACCAGGACCGGACCTATGCCACCGCCCAGGCCCTGGCCGTGCGGACCGCCCTGATGATGCTGGCCGCGCTGGTACTGCTGGCGGTGTGGCTGCGCCGGGCCGTCGGGGCCCCGGCCGACGCCCTGCGCTCGGCCTCGGGCCGGCTGGCCGGCGGCGACCTTGAGACCCCGGTCACCCTCAGCGTCGACAACGAGCTGGGGGCGGTGGCCAGCGACCTGGAGACCATGCGGCGGCGCCTGGCCGGCCGCATGGAGGCCCTTGAGCGCCTGCGCCACCTGTCGGCCCAGGTCGTCGGGGCGACCAGCCTCCAGCGGCTGACCGAGGTGGCCCTGGCCGGCCTCCAGCCCGAGGTGGGGGCGACCAGGGCCATCCTCGGGGCCGCCCGCCCGGGCGGCGACCTGGTCCTGCGGGCCCTGGCCGGCTTCCCCGACAGCGGGGTGGCCGACGACATCGTCAAGGCCGACGCCGAGATCCGCCACGTCCTGCCCGTGGGCAGCCTGCGCGCCGGCCAGGTTGTCGGCCTGGCCGACCTGGACGAGGTGGCCGCCACCACCGCCCTGCATGAGCTGGTGGGGAAGATGGGGGTGCGGTCCCTGGCCCTGGTCCCGCTGCTGTCCCGGGGCCGCTTCCTGGGTCTGCTCGCCCTGTGCTGGACCGAACGGCACCAGCTCGACCGCGAGCAGGAGGCACTGCTCGGGCTGGCCGGCAACCAGATCGCGGGCGCGCTGGAGGCGGCCCTGCGGCTGGAGGAGGCGGAGCGGGCGGCCGGCGAGGCCAGGGCGGTGTTCTACGCGATCGCCGACGGGGTGCTCCTGACCGACCCGTTCGGGCGGGTCACGGCCATGAACCGGGCCCTTGAGGCGCTCACCGGCTGGACCGAGACCGACGCCAGGGGCCGCCCCTACGCCGAGGTCCTGCCGATCGCCACCGACCAGGTCGGCGGCCCGGCCGACCTGGTCAGCCGCTCCGGCCGCAGGGTCCCGGTGGCGGTCTCCTCGGCCCCCATCTTCGACGCCAGAGGCCGGGTCGTCGGCGGGGTCGACGTGATCCGCGACGTGTCCCGGGAGCGGGAGATCGACGAGGTCAAGTCGGCCCTGATCTCGACCGTCTCCCACGAGCTGCGGACCCCGCTGACCCTGATCCACGGGTTCGCCGAGCTGCTGGTGCTGCGGGACATGCCGGTGGAGCGCCAGCGCTCCTCGGCGGTCGAGATCCTTGACGCCTCCCGCCGCCTGGCCCGCCTGATCGACGACCTGCTGAGCGTGTCCCGGATGGAGTCGGGCCGCCTGGTCCTCGACCCGCGGCCGCTCGACCTGGCCTCGGTGGTGGAGCGGATCCTCTCGCCGTTCCGGGCGATGGCCGCCAAGCACACCTTGCGGACCAAGCTCCCGGGGAGCCTGCCGGTCGTCTGGGGCGACCCCGACAAGGTCGAGCAGATATTGACCAACCTGGTCGGGAATGCGATCAAATACTCCCCCGGGGGCGGCGAGGTCCTCGTCACCGTCGACCAGGATGGCGACACGGTGCAGGTGAGCGTTCGGGACCAGGGAATCGGGATGAGCCCACGCGACATGGGGCAGTTGTTCGAGAAGTTCTACCGGGTGGACCGCGAGGAGGTCCGCCGCACCGGCGGCACCGGCCTCGGCCTCTACATCACCAAGCGGCTGGTCGAGATGCACGGCGGCCGGCTCTGGGCCGAGTCCTGGCCGGGTGTCGGCTCGGTGTTCCGCTTCACCCTGCCCACCACCTCCGACGAGCTTGCCGGGAGCGGCCGATGAAGCTGCTGATCGCGGACGACGAACCGGCCGTGCGGGCCCTGGTCCACGTCACCCTTGAGGGCGACGACTACGAGATCCTGGAGGCGGCCGACGGGGTCGAGGCCCTCGAGGTGGCCAGGGGCGAGGCCCCCCGGCTGGTCCTGCTCGACATCATGATGCCGAGGCTGGACGGCCTGGAGGTCTGCCGCCAGCTCAAGGCCGACCCCGACACCAGCGACATCGTGGTCGTGATGCTGACCGCCCAGGCCCAGGAGCGTGACCGCGACCAGGGCCTGGCCGCCGGGGCCGACGACTACTTCACCAAGCCGTTCTCCCCCCTGGCCCTGCTCAACATGGTCGAGCGGGTCCGCCACAACCGGTCTGGCGCCGACTGAGCACCGGATGGTCATTCGACTACCGTAGGCGGTCATGAAGCTCGCCGACCGCATGGGAAGGCTCGGGACCGAGTCCGCGTTCGAGGTGCTGGCCAAGGCCCGGGCGCTTGAGGCCGCCGGGGTGGACGTCGTCCACCTGGAGATCGGCGAGCCCGACGCCGCCACCCCGTCCCATATCGTCGCCGCCGGCCAGGAGGCGCTGGCCAGAGGCCTGACCCACTACGTGCCGGCCCCCGGGACGCCGGAGCTGCGGGCGGCCGTGGCCGCGTTCCTGGAACGGACGGGCCGGCTGCACACCAGCCCCGACCGGGTGGTGGTCACCCCCGGGGCCAAGCCGATCATGTTCTTCACCAT
>JASLIH010000607.1 GCA_030152105.1 Actinomycetes bacterium | reverse complement strand
GCCAGGTCAGGCGTCCGCCGGCCAACGGCTTCAGCCAGCGGTGGATTCTAACCTCCGGACCCCGACCAGCGGGTGCGACGTGGGGAAGCCCGGGGGCCGGCGCCGCCAAGGCTCAGCGCATGACGTGGCGAGGCCGGCCGGCGCCCATCCCGTCGGTTCCCAGGGCCTCGCAAGGCGCCGGTAGGCTCTGGTGGTGTCAAGGGCGCCTGGCCCGGCTGCTCCGGGCCCGGGTGCTGGCGCCCTTCGCCGCCGCGCTGCGCCGGCGCGAGGGGACGGTGCCCTGGTGGCCCAGGTCACCGCCGAACAGGTCGAGCGGCTCCGGCGGTTCGCGAACGAGGAAGCGGCCCGGACACGGCGGGGACGGCACTGGCTCCAGCTGCTCCGGAGCCACCAGCAGGAGCTGCTGCACCGCTACGCCGCCAGCCCCGCGCTGCAGGCGCGCATCGACCAGGCGCTCGGGCCGGCGGCCGCGCTCGTCGAGTCCCTCGACACCGACCGGCCACGGGTGGTCGACGCCGCCGCCGTCGCCACCGTCGAGGCCGTGCTCACCGAGCTGGACACCCGGGCAAGCCCTGACCTGCGCCAGGCTACCGATACCCTCCGCGGGACCTCCAGACCGCTCGGGGCAGGACCATCCGCGAGGCCCTCGGCCCCCGCGACCCCTGAACCAGAGTTGGTCCCCGTAACAGCCACGTTGGGCTGTCGTCATCAACCCATGGTCAAGGCCGGGGCCGGAGCCCCTGCGGGCTCGGGTCCCGGCCATGGTGGACGAGGGTGGTCTAGCCGCGGTTGAAGGGTCGGACCAGCGGGTTGGTGCCGCTGTAGAGGCCGTCGGGGTTGTGGTACCAGAGCCAGACGTGCAGCGTCACCAGGTCCGGGTGCCAGAAGTTGAAGCGGGCGCCGGTCTGCGGGCTGCGCTCGGCGCACAGCTCCTGGACGCGGGCGAACACGAAGGTGCCGTCCTGGTAGTGGCAGGCGGCGGCGAACGACCCGTAGGTCGCGCCCGGCAGCGGCGGGGATGCCGGCGTCTCGGTGAAGACCCATTCCAGGGCGCCGAGCTGCCAGCTGCGCCCGTGGCGCTCGTAGACCAGGATGTGTGGCTTGGTGACGTCGAAGCCCTGGATGGCCGGGTTGAGGAAGTGCCAGCCCATGTCGGGGATCATCTGGGTGATGATCCCGTAGCCGTCGGCCTTGGCGGCCCGCAGGCTGGTCGCGTACTTGCCGGTGGCCAGGCGGGCCCGGGCCAGCTGGGTCGCCAGACTGGCCGGCTTGATGGTCCGCACTCCACGCTCCAGGGCGTGCTCGTCGGTCGGCGGGCCGGGGCTGGCGGCCGCCGGCGGGGACGCTCCCGCCGTGCGGGCAGAGCCGGCCGCCGCACCGTGGACCACCCAGGCGGTGGTGGTGAGCAGCGCCGCGACGACGGCGACGGTGAGGATGCGTCGCATGGTTCCTCCTTCTTGGCTCAGCGGTAGAAGTACGGGTCCAGCACGCGGACCTCGGTGATGCGGTCCACGGGGAGCTGGTTGGTCTCGGCGGCCCGGCGGATGGCCTCGGGGCTGGGCCCGTCGTAGACGCAGAACGTGGTCTGCTTGTCGGGGGTCACATAGGAGTGGAGCCAGGTGACCCCCTCGGCGGCGTTGCCGTCGATGACGGCCAGGCAGGTCTTGGCCCCGCCGTCGTCGATGGGGATGGCCAGCCCGTCGGGGAAGCTGCGTTCGACCAGGTACCGCGGCATGGCGTTCTCCTCGCGGTCGAGCGGCGCCGGTCGCCGCCTCGGCAACAGACGCTAGGGGTAAGGAGGCCGGCCGGTCTTGAGGTGAAGGCCTTAGGTTGCCGCCCTGGGGCGCCTTAGCTTTCGAGCCCTGTGGGCTGCTCCAACCCCAGACGGCGGGCCATTGCGGCGGCCTCCAGGCGGCTGTGCACGCCCAGCTTGGCGAGCAGGTTGGTCACGTGCACGCTGGCCGTCTTGCCGCTGATGAACAGCTGCTCGGCGATCTGCCGGTTGGAGCGCCCCTCGACCAGCAGGCGCAACACCTCCAGCTCCCGTGGGGTCAGACCGGCCAGCGCCCGCTGGCCCGGGAGGTCGACGCCGAGGTCGAGGCGGCCGCGGCGGGCCAGCGCCAGGAGGGCCGATTGCAGCGGCGCCGCCCCGAGCCGGGTCGCGGCCGCATGCGCCGCCCGGGCGGCCGTGGTCGCCGGTTCCCGCTCGCCGGCTCCGGCCAGGGCCTCCGCCAGCCGCCACTGGCAGCGAGCCACCTCGTAGACGTTGCCGTAGGCGAACGCGTCGACGGCAGCCTGCCAGCGGGCCGGGTCGGAACGACCCTGGAGGCGCGTCCACTCGGCCTCCGCCTTGGCAAGCCGGCCACGGACGTGCACGTCATGGGCGAGACCGGCCTGGGGCGCCCGCTCGGCGTCCGCGCGGACCCGCTCCAGGAGCGCCCGTCCGGCCGCGGTGGCGTCGGCCAGGGACGCGTCGTCGCCTGTGGCACGGGCCCGTTCGGCCCGTTCGGCCTCGACCGAGAGCCCGTTCGTGGCCACCCAGGCACCCTCCAGCGCCTGGTCGAAGTGCCCGACCGCGTCGGCGGCGGCCAGCCCGCGCCGGATGGCCGACCTTGCCTGCTCCAGGTCCCCCCGCGAGCCGGCCAGCTCGGCCTCCCAGGCGGCGACATCCCGGTCGAGGACCGGATCGGCGCCGGCCAGCCCGGCAAGCTGCCGCAGCCGCACCGGGGCGGCCGGTCGCGCGCGGGCGACCAGCACCCCTAGCCCCTGGGCGACCACTTTGGCTGTGGCCAGCGTCGTCACAAGCTCCGGGACGGCCGCCAGCAGCCGCTCGCACTCGTCCCAGTCGCCGGTGAGGTAGCGGACCGCGAGCTGCCCGCGCTGCATGGCGATCCCGAACCTGGACCAGCCGAGCCCGCTCCGC
>JASLIH010000597.1 GCA_030152105.1 Actinomycetes bacterium | reverse complement strand
TGCTGTCCACGATCGTCGCCAAGGCAGTCCAGCTTTCGGGCACGGAGGTTGGAGCCATCTACGTGTTCGACGAGGTGCCGCAGCTTTTCCGGCTGCAGGCGGCCGGCGGGGCCGCGGCCCGGGCCTGCTCCGCCGCGGCGGCCGCCTTGGCGGTGATGGCGTCGCGGGCCTTGCGGGCGGACTCGATCTCCTTGGGCTCGACCGCTCCCTCCTCGAGGGGGTCGGGGGCGGGGACCGAGTAGGCCCAGGTTCGGAGGGTGTCCATCTCGTGGGTGAGCTTCTCGATCTGGTGCTCGGCGTACTCGAACTCCGGGCTCCAGTGGAGGGCGTCGAACGGGCACACCTCGACGCAGATGCCGCAGTACATGCAGAGGGCGAAGTCGATCGCGAACCGGTCCAGGATGTTGCGGGTGCGGGCGCGCCCGCCCTCCTTGGGGGCGACCTGCTCCTTGTGGGAGTCGATGTAGATGCACCAGTCCGGGCACTCGCGCGCGCAGAGCATGCACACGGTGCAGTTCTCCTCGATGAGCGCGATCACCCCCCTGGTGCGGGCGGGCAGGTCCGGCCTGACGTGCGGGTACTGCCGGGTCGCGGCCGGCCGGGTCATTGTCTTGAGGGTGACGCCGAGCCCCTTGAGCAGCCCGACCCCCTTGAGCGCTGGCATCAGATGCCCACCTCGTAGACCTTCAGGAAGCCGACCACCAGGAGCAGGGCCAGCGACACCGGGACCAGTCGCAGCCAGGCGAACGTCTGGAGCTGGTCCTCGCGCAGCCGCGGGTAGGTCGAGCGGGCCCAGATGACCACGAACGACAGGGCCAGCACCTTGGCCGCCAGCCACCACGGCCCGTCCAGGAACGGGCCCTTCCAGCCCCCGAGGAACAGGGTGGCCGCGATGGCCGCCTGCGACACGATCCCGGCGTACTCGGTGAGCAGGAAGAAGGCGAACCGCAGCCCGGTGTACTCGGTGAGGTGGCCGAAGACCAGTTCGGAGTCGGCCACCGGCATGTCGAACGGCGGCCGGGTCAGCTCGGCCAGGGCGGCCGTGCCGTAGACGAAGAACCCGATCACCAGCGGCCCGACGATGTAGCCCCACCAGCCCTGGCGCTCCACGATCACCGCCAGGTCGGCCGACCCGGCCTGCATGGCCACCGCGGCCGCGGCCAGCACCAGTGGCAGCTCGTAGGCGATCAGCTGGGCGGCGGCCCGGATCCCGCCCATCAGCGAGTACTTGTTGGCGCTGGACCAGGCCGCCATCAGCACCCCGATCACGCTGACGCTGGACAGGGCCAGGGTGACGAACAGGCCGACGTCGGAGCGGATCGGGACCAGGTCGGGACCGTAGGGGATGAACCCGAAGACCAGGATGGCCGGGATCAGGGCGACCGCCGGGGCGAGGGCGAACACCCACTTGTCGGCCGCCCCCGGGATGATCGACTCCTTCTGGACGAACTTGATCCCGTCGGCCACCAGCTGGAGCACGCCGTGGAAGCGGCCGGCCTCCATCGGCCCGAGCCTGGCCTGCATGTGGGCCATGACCTTGTGCTCCATGTACCCGACGAGGAGCGGGAAGGTCAGGAAGAGGACCAGGACGGCCAGCACCTTGACCGGCATCAGCACCCAGTAGTTGTCGAGCAGGTCGCGGGCGGCGTCGATCACCGGTCGATGTCCCCCACGATGAAGAACATCGAGCCCATCACGGCGATCATGTCGGGCAACAGGGTTCCCTTCAGCAGATAGGGCAGCGAGGAGACGTTGTTGAACGACGGCGTGCGCATCTTGAACCGCCAGGGCGTCTTCTCGTTGTGGGACACCATGTAATAGGAGAGCTGGCCGAGCGGGGCCTCGGTGCGCACGTAGGCGTGGCCCTGGGGCGCCCTGACCACCTTGGGCAGCTTCACGTTGACCGGCCCGGGCGGGATCCGCTCGTTGACCTGCTCGATGATCCGCAGTGACTCCCGGATCCGGGCGATCAGGGTGGCGTAGCGGTCGTAGCAGTCGCCGTTGCGGCCGGTGGGCACGTCGAACTCGACCTGGTCGTAGAACAGGTAGGGCTCGGTCTTGCGCGAGTCCTCTGGCACCCCGGCCGCCTGGAGCAGGGCCCCGCTGACCCCGTAGGAGCAGGCCACGTCGGCCGGGAGGACCCCGATGCCCTTGGTCCGGGCGGCGAAGATCTCGTTGCCGAGGACCAGGTCCTCGTACTCCTTGAGGCGCTCGCGCATCCGCGGGACCAGGTCGCGGGACATCTGGATGGCCCCCCGGGGCAGGTCCTGCTTGAGGCCGCCGACCCGGCAGTAGGTGAGGTGGAGGCGGCCGCCGGTGATCCACTCCATCAGGGCCTGGATCTCCTCCCGCTCCCGGAAGGCGTAGAACATCGGCGTGATCGCCCCCAGCTCCAGCGGGTAGGAGCCGACGAACATCAGGTGGTTGAGGACCCGGGTCCACTCGGCCATCAGCATCCGGATCCAGGTCGCCCGCTCGGGCACCTCCAGGTCCATCTGCCGCTCCACGACCATGGCCACGCCCAGCTCGTTGCAGATCGAGGAGACCCAGTCGTGCCGGTTGACCAGGGCGATGATCTGCCGGTAGTCGCGGTACTCGGCCAGCTTCTCGAAGGAGCGGTGCATGTAGCCGATCACCGGCTGGGCGTCCTCGATCACCTCGCCGTCGAGGGTCACCAGGACCCGCAGCACCCCGTGGGTGGCCGGGTGCTGGGGGCCGACGTTCAGCGTCATGTCCTGGGTGTGCAGCTCCCGGTCGGCCTTGTCGCGCACGATGATGCCGACGCCGGTGCCGTCGGCGGCCTGGAAGGCCACCCCGCCCTGTCCCAGCTCGGTGGCCACGCTACTCCCCCGGTTCCTTGGCGCCCGGCCAGGGCTTGGCCTCCCTGGTCACCAGGGCGAACTCCTTGCGCAGCGGGTAGCCCTCGAACTCCTCGGCCAGCAGCAGCTTGGCCAGGTTGGGGTGGCCGTCAAAGCCGACCCCGAACAGCTCGGCCGTCTCCCGCTCGTGCCAGTTGGCCCCGGCCCACAGGTCGCTGACCGTCGGCAGGTGCCCGCCGTCGCGGGGCACCACCGTCCGGACCTGGAGGTGGTGGCGGTGGGGGATGGAGTACACGTGGAGGACCACTCCGATGCCGTCGGCCTCCTCGTCGACCCCGCACAGGAAGTCGAAGAAGTTGCAGGCCAGGTCGGGCCCCCGCCGGGCCAGCTCGGCGACCCGGCGCCAGTCGGCGTTGGCCACGGTCACGGTCAGGGTGCCGTAGGCCACCTCGGGCTCCACGGCATCCCCCAGCTCCGCGACCAGGTGGTCGCGCAGGGCGTCGGCGTCCACTAGGCGTCAGCCTCCACGACGATCGGCTCCGGCCGGTCCCCGTTGGCGTACCGCTGGCGCAGCGACTCCGAGCCGATCCGCTCCTGCAGCGTCATGATCCCGTTGAGCAGGGCCTCGGGGCGGGGCGGGCAGCCGGGGACGTAGACGTCGACCGGGATGATCTGGTCGACGCCCTTGGTGACCGAGTAGGAGTCCCAGTAGGGGCCGCCACAGTTGGAGCAGGAGCCGAACGAGATCACGTACTTGGGCTCGGGCATCTCCTGGTACAGCCGCTGGAGGGCCGGGGCCATCTTGTCGGTCAGGGTCCCCGACACCACCAGCAGGTCGGCCTGGCGCGGCCCGTGGGCGAACGGGATCACCCCGAGGCGGATGAAGTCGTGGCGGGCCATGGAGGTGGCGATGAACTCGATGGCGCAGCAGGCCAGGCCGAAGTTGAACACCCACAGCGAGTACTTGCGGCCCCAGTTGAAGACGAACTTGATCGGTTGCGGCAGCTCGACCGAGTCGACTAGGCCCATCGGAGGACTCCCTTCTTGAACGCGTACAGGAGGCCGATGGCGAGCACGCCGATGAAGACGACCATCTCCCAGAAGGCCGCCACCCCGATACGGTCGAAGACCAGGGCCCAGGGGAACAGGAACACACTCTCCACGTCGAAGATGACGAACAGGAAGGCGAACACGTAGTAGCGGATCTGGGTCTGGGACCAGGTGGTGCCCACCGGGTCCATGCCGCTCTCGTAGGTGGTGAGCTTGCCGTAGCTGGGGCGGTTGGGACGAAGCACCCGGTTGGCGCCGAACGCGACCGCGACAAAGGCGATCGAGAGCACCAGAAGGGCCGCGAACGTGCCGTAGGCCTGGAAGTACGTGGTCATAGGTGGCGCAGATTCTAGTCCAGTGACCGGCCTACCGGCCAAGCTCAAACCGAGGGTCGCAGACGCCGACCTCTAGAGGGATGAGACGGCTGGCCTGGCGGCTCTACCTGGGCACTGGCGCGCTCCTGACCGGGGCCTACTACCTGCTGCCCGACGGCCCTGGGGCGGTCCTGAACGTCGTCGTCGGCGCCTCGGCGGTGGCCGCGATCGTCGTCGGGCTGCGCTGGCACCGGCCGGCCCGGCCGCTGCCCTGGCGGCTGATCGCGGGCGCCCAGGGCCTGTTCGTGGTCGGCGACGCGCTGTTCTCGGTCAACGAGCTGGTCCTCGGGATCGACCCGTTCCCGTCGCTGGCCGATGCCCTCTACCTGCCCGGCTACCCGGTGCTGGCCGCCGGCCTGACCCTGCTCGCTCTCAGCCGCTCGAGCGGCCGCCGCGACTGGGCCGGGCTGACCGACGCGGCCATCATCGCCATCGGCTTCGGCCTGCTGTCCTGGGTGCTGGTCATGGTCCCCTACTTCGACGACCCGTCCATGGGGCTGGTCCAGCTGCTGGTCTCGCTCGCCTACCCGGTCGGCGACGTGCTCCTGCTGGCCCTGGCGGCCAGGCTGGCCACCAGCCCGGGCCGGCGCACGGCCGCCTTCCGGCTGCTGATCGCCAGCCTGGCCGTGACCCTGGCCGCCGACACGCTGTTCTCGGTCCTGGCCCTGAGCGGCGCCTCGGCGGCCGTCACCGACGGCATGTACCTGGTCGCCCCGGCCCTGCTGGTCGTCCAGCGGCTCCAGGGCACCGAGCTCCAGGTGGCCGCCATCGCCGGCGCCTGGGCGGTGCTGTTCGTCCTGGTCATGGGGCGCATGGCCGGGCTGGTGCGCGGGATCGAGCGGGCCGAGAGCGAGCGCCGGCGGGTGCTCGACCGGACCGTCCAGGCGGCCGAGGAGGAGCGCATGCAGGTCGCCGCCCTGCTCCATGACGGGCCCATCCAGCGCCTGGCCGTCCTCTCCTACGACCTGGAGCGGGCCAAGCAGCGGATGCTCGGCAACCCGGCCGCCGTCGCCCGGGTCGAGCACGCCCAGGCCGCCCTGTCCACCGAGGTCCAGGGCCTGCGGGAGCTGATGGCGTCGCTGCGGCCCCCGACCCTCGACGAGGTCG
>JASLIH010000097.1 GCA_030152105.1 Actinomycetes bacterium | reverse complement strand
GAGGGCGAGGCCGACGCCGCCAAGCAGGTCAAGGCGCTGCGGCGGCCGCCCCTGTCGGCCTTGGCGGCCGCCCGGAGCTCGGCCGCGCCCTCGCCGGCCAGGGCGGCCTGGTGGGCGGCGCGCAGCCGCGCGCCCGCGGCCAGCAGCGGGCCGAGGCCGTCTCCCTGCCCGCGGGCGAGCTGGTTGACCGCCCAGGCCGACAGGGGCGGCCGCCGCAGCGCCTTGACCTGCTTGGCGGCGTCGGCCTCGCCCTCGCGCCTGAGGCGGCGGGCCAGGTCGTCCCGGGCGGCCACGAACTCCTCGGGGGGCAGCCCGAACAGCTCGTCGCCCGCCTGCGCGTCGGCCAGCTCGCTCACCTCCTTGTTCCCCTCCAGCTTGCCGCGTGCGAGCCCGCATGGGTAGAATGACATCGTTGTAATTCTCCCCGGCGGGTCGTGCGCCGGTCCGCCGGGGATGAGCTGGGCCCCGGGCCGCGAGGGGAAGCGTGGTCCGGGGCCCTGGCCATTCCCGGGGAAAGGGGCCGCTCCCATGGACGCTCCCGAGCTGCCGGTCCTCCGGCTCGACCCGGGCCTGCCGCTCCCCGCCTACGCCCACCCGGGCGACGCCGGGGCCGACCTGCGGGCCGCCGCCGACGTGGTCCTCCCCCCGGGCGGCCGGGCCACCGTCGGCACCGGGATCGCGATCGCCGTCCCCGACGGCTACGCCGCCTTCGTCCACCCCCGCTCCGGCCTGGCCGCGCGGCACGGCATCACCCTGGTCAACGCGCCGGGCACGGTCGACGCGGGCTACCGCGGCGAGGTCAGGGTGGTGCTGCTCAACACCGACCCGTCCGAGCCGTTCACCGTCCACCGTGGCGACCGGATCGCCCAGCTGGTCGTCCAGCCGGTGACCCGGGCCAGCTTCCTCGACGCCGCCGAGCTCCCACCCACCCCGCGAGGCGAGGGCGGCTTCGGGTCCACGGGGCGCTAAGGTGGTTGCCGGACTGGTTGCGGGGGAAGGCCTTGGGCGAGCGATGAACGACCGAGACAAGGAAGTTTGGGGGGAGCGGCTGGCCGCCGAGAGCGCCGCCGCGACCGACGAGCCGACGATGCGGCGCCTGTTCGGCGACGCCGTCGGGGTCGTCAAGGGCCGGCTGGGCGAGGTCACCAGGGGCGGGATCCGGCCGCTGCTGGACGACGCGGCCGGCCAGGTGCGGCCGGCCACCCTGCAGGAGCTGCGCGCCCGCTACCCGGGTCTGCCCGACGACGAGGTGGCCAGGCGGCTGATCGACCGGGCGGCCAAGACCGCCGCCGGGCTGGCCATGCTGGTCGGCGGGGTGGTGGCCGCCCAGGAGGCGATCGCCGTGGCCTCGGCCGCGGCCCCGCCCGCCGCCGGCTCGGCCATCGGCAGCATCGGTGTCACCGCCCTGGCCGAGGTGCTGGCCCTGTTCGTGCTCGAGGCCAAGCTCCGGGCGGACCTGGGCGCGCTCGCCGGCCAGCCGGTCCTCAGCCCGCGCGAGCTGGCCGCCAACGTCCTCGGCGACGTCCAGGCGGCCGGCGGCTGGAGGGCGGTCCGGGGCCGGTCGATCGGCCAGGCCCTGCCTAACGCCGCCGCCCGGCGGGCCGCCGCCCGGGTGGCCGCGATGATCCCGGGCCGCTTCGCCCGCATCGTCCTCCCCGCGATCGTGGCCCCGCTGATCGGCTCGGCGGTGGCCGCCCGGCTGGCCTCCCGGCAGGTCCGGGCCGGTGGCGAGCTGCACTGGGGCCGCCTGCGGACGATCCCCCGGACCACCGCAGAATGGGGCCCTCCGGTCACTCCCAACGGCGGCCGGCCCCCCACCGCCTGGCACCCCTCCGGCTGGGGCCCCCCGCCCGGCGACGAGCCACGCCAGCTCCCACCTCCCGAACGGTGAGCACCCCCCGACCCTTCCGGCTGTGGCCGGGCTGGGCGGTGCGGACGGCCGCCGTGGCCTATGCGGCCGTGCTGGCGGTGGTCACCCTGGCCCCGATCCGCTGGCGCTCGGACCTGGCCCGCTACCGCAACAACTGGCGGCCCCAGCTGGTCCCGATCTGGAACATGGTGGTCAACCTCCGCGACGGCGACCGGGTCCTGGCCACCCTGGCCGGCGCGGCCGGCAACGTGGTGCTGTTCATGCCCCTCGGGTTCCTGCTGCCGATGCTGGCGCCCTGGTTCGACCGGTTCTGGCGGACCGTCGCCACCGGGTTCGTGCTCTCGTCGCTGATCGAGCTGTCCCAGGTCGCGTTCCCCGGGGTCCGCCGGGCCGACGTCAACGACGTGCTGATGAACACCCTCGGCGCCGCGGCCGGCTACCTCGTCTACCGCCTGGCCGTCAGGGCCAGGAGCGGCCGCCGGGCCGAGCGCGCCGTGGCCTAGCCCGGCTCGCGGCGCAGGACCAGGACGGCGGCGTCGTCGTCGAGGCGGCCGCCGGTGTGGCTGAGGACCTGCTTGAGCACGACCTCGGCCACGGCGGCGGCGCTGGCCGCGACCGCCGGGGTTGCCGCCTCCAGCCCCTCGGTGCCGAACTCCTGGCCGTCGGGGTTGCGGGCCTCGACCACGCCGTCGGTGTACAGCACGACACAGCGGCCGGGGGGGAGGGTGAACCGGGACGTCCGGTAGGTGGCGTCGGCGAACAGTCCCACCGGCAGCGACCCGGCGAAGGCCAGGATCCTCGGGGTGGCCCCGGTGAGCAGCGGCGGCGGATGGCCGGCGCTGGACCAGCTGACCGCCCCGGTCCCCGGGTCGAGGAGTAGCAGCAGCAGGGTGGCGTACTCGTCGGAGACGAACTCCTCCTGGACCCGGCGGTTGAACGCCGTCAGGGCCCGGCCAGGAGGCCGCCCGTCCTCCAGCAGGGTCCGCAGCTCGTAGCGGAGCCGGACGGTGTGCCTGGCCGCCGCCACCCCCTTGCCGCAGACGTCCCCGATGACGGCCGCGACCCGCCCGTCCTCGAGCGCGAACAGGTCGTAGAAGTCGCCCCCGACCTGCGCCACCTCGCTGGCCGAGCGGTACAGGGCGGCGGCGTCAAGGCCGGCAACGGTTGGGAAGCTGACCGGGAGCACCGCCGCCTGGAGCGAGGTGACCGCCTCGCGGAGCACGCTGACCAGCCGGGCCCGTTCCACGGTGACGCTCAGGTAGCTGGTCAGCGTCTCGACAAAGGCCAGCTCGGGCCGGGTGAAGCGGTGCGGGCGGGTGTGGTTGACGAACAGGACCCCGAGCGGCCGGCCGGGGCTGCCCAGCCGGACGGCGACATAGGAGCGGATGCCGAACCGCTCGATGAGCGGCTGCGCCGGCCCCCGCAGCTGGTCGGCCCGGACGTGCACGGCCGGGCGGCCGGTGCGGACCAGCTCGGCCATCTCCGGCCACTCGGCCAGGACGAGACGCATGCCCGGCACGACCTCGTCGTCCATGCCGACATGGGCCCGGCCGACCAGCGCGTCGCCCCGCTCGTCGAGCAGGAACAGGCTGGCCATGTCCGAGCCCAGCAGCCGGGCCGCCTCCCCGGTGACCAGGTACAGCAGGGTGTCAAGGTCCTCGACCGAGGCGATGGCGGCGGCCAGGTCGACCAGGCTGCGCAGTCGCGCCGAGGTGACCCGGGCCCGCGACAGGTCCCGGCTGCGCTCGGCCGCGATCGCCTCGGCCCGGGCGCGGGCCGTCACCTCGGTGGTGGTCTCCCTGGCGATGATCAGCACCCGGGTCGGCCGGCCGCTCGGCTGGGGCAGGCGGGAGAAGGTCATGGAGAAGAAACGGGGCTGGCCCGGCTCCCACCAGTCCAGGGAGGCGTCCTCGACCGACACCGTCTGGCCGGTCTCGGCGACCTGGAGCAGCAGGTCGAGGAAGCCGGCCGGCCCGGCCTCGGGGAACACCGCGGCCACCGGCATGCCGACCATCGCCAGCTCCGGCCGGAGCCCCTTGGCCACGTCGTTGGCCAGCTCCAGGATCAGGTCGGGGGCTCGGGCCACGGCCACGGCCAGCGGGCTCAGGTCGACGAGGGCGGTGACCAGGTCCCGCTCGTCGCGCAGCTCCCGCAGGATCGTCTCCTCCCGGCCGACGTCGCGGAAGCTGACCCAGGCGCCGGCCCGGCCGTCCTCCAGGCGGAGCGGCCCCCCGGCGCAGCGGGCCCATCGTTCGGCGCCGTCCGGGCCGGCGAACCAGTACTCGACGGCGTCGAAGCGCTCGCCGGCCAGGGCCAGGGCCACCGGCCAGCGCTCGGGCGGGACCGGCTCGCCGGCGGCGTCCCTGACCTCGAACCGGCCCTCGAAGCCCTGCCAGGTCTCGGGCACCTGTCCGGAGTCGTCGTAGCCCCAGATGCGGACGGCCTCGGCGTTGGCGTAGAGGAGGCGCCCTGAGGCGTCCACCACGGCCACGCCCTCGGCCAGCTGGCCGAGGACATGGCCCAGGTCGGCCCCGGACGCCCCGGCCATGCCGGCCGGGCCGGGCGGTGGCAGGCCGGCGCGTGGATCCACGGCCGCAGTCTGCCCGACCGCCCGGCGGCCAGCAATGCGTTGCTCAGGGGTTGACGGGGGAGCTACCACCGGCGGGCACCCGAGCCCCCGGCACTCCCGCTAGCGCTCGATCGGGACCCCGACCAGGCTGCCCCACTCGGTCCAGGAGCCGTCGTAGTTGCGGACCTGGGGGTAGCCGAGCAGCTCGTGGAGCACGAACCAGGTGTGGGCGCTGCGCTCGCCGATCCGGCAGTAGGCGACCACGTCCTTGCCGGCCTCGACGCCCTGGGCGCCGTACAGCTCGGCCAGCTGGTCGTCGGTCAGGAACTTGCCGGTGGAGCCGTCGACCGACTTGGCCCAGGGGATGTTGACCGCGCCCGGGATGTGCCCGGGCCGCTGGGCGGCCTCCTGGGGCAGGTGGTCGGGGGCCATCTTCTCGCCCCGGTACTCCTCGGGGGAGCGGACGTCGACCAGGGCCGCGCCGTCGCCGGTGCCGACGGTCTCGAGCACCTGGTCGCGGAAGGCCCGGATCGAGGTGTCGGGCTCGCGCACCGGGTAGCCGCTGGTGGACTGCACGTCGGCCGGGTCGCCGGTCAGCTCGCGGCCCTCCAGCTCCCAGGCCTTGCGGCCCCCGTCCACCAGCTTGACCGGCCCGTGCCCGTACACCTTGTAGTACCAGTAGGCGTAGGCGGCGAACCAGTTGTTGTTGCCCCCGTACAGGATCACGGTCGTGTCGGGGGTGATGCCGAGGGTGTCCTGGAGCTTGGCGAACTGCTCGGGCGCGATGAAGTCGCGCCGCAGCGGGTCCTGGAGGTCGGTGTTCCAGTTGACGGCGACGGCCCCGCGGATGTGCCCGCGGGCATAGGCGTCGGTGTCCTCGTCGACCTCGACGATGCGTAGGTTGGGGTCGTCCAGGTTGTCGGCCAGCCAGTCGGTGGAGACCAGCAGCTGATCACGGTTGGCCATGTGTACGGATGCCTCCTCGGGCAGCTCGTTCGACGGTGAGGAAGCGGCCGCGGCTCGGCTCGGACCCGCTAGCGCGGGGCGACCTGTGCCGCGACCCGCCGACACGGCGGGCGCCCGGCGGCCGAGTTCCCCGTGCCCAGGCCCATCGGCGCGCAGGCGCGGGTGGTGAGCGCGGCCGGGCCCCTGTGGGCGGCCGCGGTCGCCTGCACGTCCGCGATGAGTACGATCATGGGGATACAGGCTGCCAGCAGTGCGGGCACCTCGTCAACGAACCGTCCGTTCCCGAGCTTCACCAAGGAGTCCCAATGGCCTTCTCGCCAGACAGCGGCGACGCGCTGGTCGTGGTCGACGTGCAGCGCGACTTCTGCCCTGGGGGCAGCCTGGCCGTCCCCGAGGGGGACCGGGTCGTGCCGGTCATCAACCGGCTCGCCCCCCGGTTCCAGACCGTGGTCACCACCCACGACAGCCACCCGCCCGACCATTCCTCCTTCGCCGACCAGGGCGGGCCGTGGCCGGCCCACTGCGTCGAGGGCACGCCCGGCTGGGAGCTCCACCCCGACCTCCGGGTCGACGCCAACCATCAGGTGTTCAAGGGCCGCGACCGGGAGCTGGACGGCTACACCGGCTGGAACCCCGAGCTGGCCGACTTCCTGGCCCATCGGGGCGCGACCCGGGTGGTGGTGGTCGGGCTCGCCCTCGACTACTGCGTCCAGGCCACCGCCCTGGACGCCAGGGCGGCCGGCCACGAGGTGCTGGTCCTCACCGACGCCACCAGGGCGGTCAACGTCAAGCCGGACGACGGCGAGCGGGCCCTCGACGCCCTGCGCGCCGCCGGCGTCCGCGAGGACCGCGCCGAGGGCTAGCGGCGGAGGCTAGATTACGGTTTGCGAGCCGGCGGGTACCAGTCCAACACTGAGGGAGCGAAGGAGGGGATGGTTGGCGTCGAAGGCGCGGCAGTTCCGCGAGCACTGGGCCGACGAGCTGGACGGCGCGGCCATGTACCGCGCCCTCGCCGAGCGCTCCGACGGCGAGCAGCGCGAGATCTTCCTCGAGCTGTCCCGGGCCGAGGAGCGCCACGCCGCCCACTGGGCGGCCAAGCTGGTCGAGCTGGGCGAGCCCGAGCCGCGGCCCGAGCAGCACCGCCGGGGGCCGCGGGTGCGGCTGCTGGCCTGGCTGGCCCGGTGGTTCGGGACCCGGGCGGTGCTGCCGATCGTCGAGCGGGCCGAGCTCGCCGACGCCGGCCACTACGACGGCGTGCCCGACGCCACCGTGGCCATGGCCACCGACGAGCGTATCCACGCCCGGGTCCTGGCCGGGCTGACCCCCTCGACGGTCCGGGGCGGCGGGATCATGCGCGGCGAGCGCTGGCACCGCGGGGACGCCTCGGGCTCCCTGCGGGCGGCCATCTTCGGGGTCAACGACGGCCTGGTGTCGAACCTGGCCCTGGTCATGGGCGTGGCCGGCGGGACGGGCGACCGCCGGCTGATCCTGCTCGCCGGGGTGGCCGGGCTGCTGGCGGGCGCGTTCTCGATGGGCGCGGGCGAGTACATCTCGGTGAGCTCCCAGCGGGAGCTGTTCGAGCGTGAGCTCGCCCTGGAGGCCGAGGAGATCGAGGCCATGCCCGACGAGGAGGCCAACGAGCTCGCCCTCATCTACCGGGCCAAGGGCGTTGGCCGTGAGGAGGCCGAGGCGATGGCGGCCCGGATCATGCGCGACCGCACCACCGCGCTGGACACCATGGCCCGCGAGGAGCTGGGCCTCAACCCCGACGAGCTGGGCTCGCCCTGGGGCGTCGCCATCTCCAGCTTCGTGTCGTTCGCGATCGGGGCGGTCGTCCCGGTGCTGCCCTGGCTGGTCGCCTCGGGCGCGGCCGGCCTGGCCGCCTCCCTGGCCCTCTCGGCCCTCGCCCTGTTCCTGGTCGGCGCCGGCATCAGCCTGCTCACCGGCCGTTCCCTCCTCCAGTCCGGGGCCAGGATGCTGCTGGTCGGCGGGCTGGCCGCTTCGGCCACCTTCGGGATCGGCCGCCTCATCGGTGTGAGCGCCAGTTGACCCAGACCCCCATGACCAACGGCGAGCTGCGCCGCGTGCTGCTGCTCGGCCCCCCCGGCTCCGGCAAGGGCACCCTTGCCCCCCATCTGTCCGAGCTGCTCGGCGTGCCCCACGTGTCGTCGGGCCAGCTGCTGCGGGCCTCGGCCTCCGAGGGCGACCCCCACCGCATCGCCGAGCAGGTGCTCCGTGGCCATCCGGTGCCCGACCGGGTCGCCCTTCAGGTTGTCGGCGCCCACCTCGGCCCCGGGTTCATCCTCGACGGGTTCCCGCGCACCGTCCGCCAGGCGGCCGAGCTCGACCGGCTGCTGGAGGGCGACGGCCGCGACGTCCAGCTGGTGCTCGAGCTGGTCGTGCCGGACGAGGTCGCCTCGGCCCGGCTGTCGCGGCTGGCCCGGATGGAGAGCCGCAGCGACGACAGCCCGGACACGGTGGCGGCGCGGCTGGTCACCTACCGGCGCGAGGCGGGCCCGCTGCTGGCCCACTACGTGGGCCGGGTCCGCCGGGTCAGCGCCTCCGGCGACGTCGACGAGGTCTTCCTCCGGGCCGAACGGGCCCTGGCCTCGCGCCCCCGGACCACCTCCGGCTGAGCCGGGGGCTCAGGTGACCACCGGGCTGCGCCGCTCCAGGAGGACCACGTCCCGCCAGCGGCCGTCCAGCTTGCCGAGGCGCTCGCGCACCCCGACGGTGCGGAAGCCGCAGCGCCGGTGCAGGGCCAGGCTGGCCGTGTTCTCGGGGAAGATGCCGGCCTGGACCGTCCAGATCCCGGCGGCATCGGCCCCGCCGACCAGCCCCTCGAGCAGGGCCCGGCCGACCCCCCGGCCGGTCGCCGGGGCGGCCACGTACACACTGGCCTCGGCCACCCCGGCATAGGCGCAGCGGTCGGAGACGGGGGAGAGGGCCGCCCAGCCGGCGACCCGGCCGTCCAGGATGGCCACCAGCCGGTGGCCTGCCAGGTGGCCGGCGTCCCAGGCCGCCCAGCTGGGGGCGGCGGTCTCGAAGGTGGCGTCGCCGGTGGCGATGCCCTGCTCGAAGATGGCCCTGGTCTCCGGCCAGTGGGCGGCGGTCATGGGCTCGATCGTTGCCGCGTCCATGAGCAGATGGTGCCGCACCGCTCAGCGGCCCGCAGCTCCCGGTGCGGCTAGCTCCGGGGTGGGCGTGGGCGGGCCGACTCGAAGGCGGTGACCCGGGCCAGGACGCGGTCGCGCCGGGCTGCCGTGGCCACCAGGACCAGGCCCAGGCCGAGGGTGGCGGTGCCGGCCAGCAGCAGCGACGCGCTCCGGGAGGGGCCGGTGAAGGGCAGGTTGCACATGGCCGCGCCCTTGGCCATCACGTGGTCGGCGAAGGCGATCCTGCTGCCGTCGGGCCTGCTGACCGTCAGGCGGATACTCAGGACCTTGTTCAGGCGGGCTGGCAGCTCGGCCATGAACTCGCCCTTGGCCGAGGTCCGCACCGTCTGGCCGGCCAGCGTGCCGCCGGTGTCGCGGTTGGTCAGGGTGAGCTGCATGGAGGTGCTCTTGGGCAGGCCCTTGCCCATGGCCGTGATGCTGGTGCAGGTCATGTCGTGCAGGCCGATGTGCTGCTTGGTCTCGGCCGCCGTGGCGGCGGCGGGCAGCGACAGCGCCGCCATCAGGCCGAGGATCGCCAAGATCCTGCACAGGCGCATGCTGGTCGTCCTTTCGGTGTGGGGATGGCCGGCGGGGGCCGGTCAGTGGATCGACATCGACGAGGAGGCGGCGCGGACCGCCAGGTCGTCGACCAGCAGGTTGGTCCCGCTGGCCAGGGTGGGGGCGAGGAGCTCGACGGCCAGGGTCGCGCCCGGCCGGTGGGTGTCGTGGGAGACGTCCAGGCGCTGCCACTGGCCGGCCGTGGTGACCGCGCCGACGGTGTCCACCGCGAACCGCCGGCCGCCGCGCAGCTCGAACAGGTTGACCTCGACCTCGACCCCGGGCCGGCTGGCCAGGACCCAGACCGAGGCCTCGTAGCGCTTGCCCGCCTTCAGGCTGGCCACCTCGTTGTGCAGGGCGCCCGGCCGGCTCGACGACCCACGGGTGACGCGCAGGCCCCAGTCGCCGCTGCGGCCCTCCTCGACCCGTTCCAGGCCGGCCTTGCCAACCGCCGACCAGCCGC
>JASLIH010000500.1 GCA_030152105.1 Actinomycetes bacterium | reverse complement strand
GGGTCACGCCGTCACCCTCGACCGCCAGCCCAGCTGGCGGCGGCACGGGCCCGTCCGTTGACCGCTCCCCGGGCTGGCTGCCGGCGGCGGTCAGCAGGTCGTGCCGGAAGCACTCCATCCAGGTGAGGACCCCGTCCTGGTGCCAGGCGCCGACGTGCGGCAGGACGGCCAGGGTGGCCGTGACCGGGCCGAGGCACTGGGCGCCGGGGGTCGGGGTCTGCGGCCCGGCCGGCTCGTCCCGGTACCGGTGGACGTTCCGGCTGATCTGGCCGACCGACCGGAGCAGGGTCAGGGCCAGCTCGGGCGGGTCGGTGAGCAGCTCGTACTCGGTGACCTGGTCGAGCAGCACGGCGACCCCGCCGGCGTCGACGAACCCGCTGGCCGGGAAGGTGGGCAGCGGCACCTCGCCATGACCACCCTCGGCCGAGGTGCCCCGCTCGACCACGGCGAACTGGCCCTCCGCCCAGGAGCTGGCGGCCGCCGCGGCCAGGGGCACGTGCAGCCGCAGACGATGGTCGCGGCATGGGTTGTCGAGCTCGACCCGGAGCCGCACGAACGGCTCGCCAGCCCGCAGCTCGACGTGGGTGACGGTGTGGACCACGGCCCGGCCGTCCGATCGGGCCGTCCCGGCGGTCCCGAGGGCGAGCGGCCAGCTGTAGGTCCGCTCGACGGCCAGCCGACCGCTGACCGGCCCCGCGGCCAGGGTGGCCACGGCAACCCGTTCGGGCTCGGTGACCAGCAGGTCGACCTCGGGCGGCGCGTAGTTGTAGAGGTCGCCGGCGTCGCCGCCGTCAACCAGCCGCCCGACCCCACCCAAGACGACCCCGCCAGCACCCACACCGAGCGTGCCGTCGTCGGCCACCTCGACCGAGACCAGCCCGTTGGCGAGCCGACCCGGCCCGCCGGTCACCGGGTCGGCGGTCACCGGCGCGGCGGGCTCGTGCTCGCCGGGCCGGCCGGCCACCGGCGACGCCAGGGCTCCCCGGCCCGGCCGGGGCGTGGCCGCTGTCCAGCCGAGGGCCGGCGCGGGCACCATCGCCAGCAGCCGGCGGCGCGGCGGGGCCACGACCCGGACCTCCCACCGCTCGCCGGGGGCCGTGCCCGCGGCCGTCTCGACCTCCAGGCGCAGCCGGTTCATGTCGAGATGCGGCGGGTCGGGGTGGTCGTCGACCTCGAAGGTGAGCCGGTGGGTGCCATCGACCAGCTCGGCTGTGACCCCGTTGACCACGTGGTCGTACAGGTTGCGGCCATGAATCCGGCGGAACAGCTCGGCCAGCCTCGACCCGGCCAGCCGCTCGGCATGGACGAGCCCGTGGTCGCGGCCCGTCTCCTGGGCGGCCGCGCGCCACCCGCCCGGCAGCTCCAGGGCGACCTCGTCCCAGTCGTCGGGCACGGCCAGGTCGAGCTCGACCAGCCCGGCGCGAGGGAACGGGGAGGGGTTCAGCACCGCCACCGCGCCCCACGGGACCCGGCCGGCCACCTCGCCCGCGACCCGCTCGGCCAGTCCGGCCCCGAGCTGGGCGGCCTCGGAGAGCCGGACCGCGACGTGGTCGGCGACCGCGTCCGCCCCGCAGCCGGTGATCGAGTCGTGCCCGGAGGACTCGACCAGCCGCCGCCAGCCGAGGTCCAGGAACGGCGCCGGCCAGCCGGTGCCGTGGAGGGCCTGCAGCGGCTCGGCGTAGCGGGCGAGCAGCCGCTCGGCCCGCGAGCAGGCCGCCTTGAGGCCGACCCGGGCCGAGGTCACGCCCATCAGGATGTTGGCCCTGGCCCCCGAGCGCAGCTCGCCCCGCCACCTCGGCAGGTCCTCGTCCTCGTCGTCGCCGTCGCCGCCGTCGAGGATGTAGCCGGCCAGCGTCCCGACCCGCACCCGGTACCGGTCCTGGCCCCGGTTGAGCTGCTCGACCAGGCCGAGCAGCTCGGGCAGGGGCGCCGAGTGGTCGGCGCCGTACATGGCCAGGACCGGGTCGGCGCCGAAGAACGGGCCTAGCAGCTCCAGCAGCCGTGTCGCGCCTGCGTCCAGGTCGTCGGGGAAGGAGAACAGGCCGGCGGCGTTGCCGTACCCGCCGATCAGGTACTCGGTCCTGACGGTCGAGCCGTCGGGCGCGGCCCAGAGAAAGGTGTGGTGGTCGACGGCGGCCGGGACTCCCCGCCAGACGCATGCGTGCTCAAGGCCGGCCCGCCGCAGCAGCTGGGGGACCTGCGCGGCATGCCCGAACTCGTCGGGCAGGTAGCCGACGGCCATGGCCTTCCCGAACCGCCGGGCCCTGGCCAGGCCGGCCTCGAGGTTGCGGACCAGTGTCTCCCCGGCGACCAGGAACTCGTCGGCCAGGATCCGCCAGGGCCCGACGGCCAGCTGGCCGGTCGCGACCAGCGCCTGGATGCGGGGCTCGGCCTGCGGCCGGATCTCCAGGTAGTCCTCGAGCATGGCCGTCTGGCCGTCGAAGGTGAAGCAGAAGCGCGGGTCGGCCTCGGCTCGTTCGAGCACGTCGTCGACCATGTCGACCAGCCGCAGGCGGAAGCGCTGGAAGGGCTCGTACCACTCGCGGTCCCAGTGGGTGTGCGGCACCAGGTGCAGCACCGCCGGCGCCGGCCGGGTGGCGCTCATGGGCCGGCGGCCTCTCCGGCCAGCTCGACCCCGCGGCGCTCGGCCAGCCGGCGCAGGATCCGCTGGCAGGTCACGATGTCGGCCCGTCCCTCAGCGATGCCGGCGGCCGCCGGCTGCCCGTCGGTGACCAGCCGGTGGAAGGCGACGAGCTCCTGGTCGAACGCCTCGACGGTCGAACGGTCCTCGCGCGACCTGGCGACGTCGCCGTCGAGGTCCGTCACGGTCAGCACGGTCGGGGCGTTGAGCAGGAACGGGGACGGGAAGGTGAGCGCGATCGATCCCTGCTCGTGGTGCAAGCGGACCTCCTCGCGGTAGGCCGGGTAGCGGTCGAGGTAGTGCCAGCGCAGGCTGACCCGGACCTCGCCGGCGAGCAGGCCGTCGGCGGCGACCGACGACCACGACCCCTCGGGCCACAGGTCGGCGTGGTCGACCCGTTCCAGCTCACCGGCGAGCAGGCGGACGACGGCCAGGTCGTGGACGAGGCTGCCCAGCAGCACCTCGGTGTACAGCTCGCGCAGCTCGGCCGGCGCCTCCCGGCCGAGGGCCTGCTCCTGGAGCTGGGATGTCGCCTGGCCCAGGGCGGCCAGGGTGGCGGCCGGCACGTCGCCGGGCGGCGGCTCCAGGTGGAGGTGCGCGAGCTGCGAGGACCCCGACGGGTGCAGGACGGTCACCTCCACCGCCCGGAGGGCCGGCCGGGTCGCGACCAGCTCGCGGCGGGCTCGCCGGACGGCCGGGTCGTACAGCTTCATGTACCCGAGCTGGAGCGGGGTGCCCTCCTTGGCCGACAGCCGCTCCAGGCTGTCCGCCTCGGCGAGGGTGTAGGCGAGCGGCTTCTCGCAGAGCGTCGGCAGACCCCGGCCGAGCGCGGCCCCGGCGACCTGGCCGTGGGAGCCGGAGGTGAGCAGGAGCACCGCGTCCACGAGGCCGCTGTCCAGCAGCTCCTCGGCCGACCGGAAGCGACCGGCCGCCCCGAGCCCGAAGCGCTCGGCCACCCGCGCGGTCAGCTCGGCCGACAGGTCGCACACGGCCGTGACCTCGAACAGGTCGCGCCGGTTGCGCAGGAGGGGCAGATGGACAGCCTGGGCGACGACGCCGAGTCCGATCACGCCCAGGCGCACCTGGCTCCGGGCCATGGCGCCTACCCGTCGGCGGGGGAGCGGTCCAGCAGCGGAGCCAGGCTGGCAAGGTAGGCGGCCACGGCCGCGTAGTCCTGGTCGGCGAGGCCCTTGCCCTTGGCCCCGGCGTACAGCTCCGCGACCCGCTCGGTCGCGGGCAGGCTGGCCCTGGCCGCCCGGGCCGCGTCGACGGCCAGGCGGAGGTCCTTGTGCATCAGGGCCAGCCGGAACCCAGGGTCGCCATAGTCGCCGCTGCCGAGCTTGTCCCGCTTGGACCGCACCGTCTGGGTGGCGACCGACGCCCCTTCCAGGACGTCGAGGGCGACGTCGGGCGACAGCCCAAGCAGCCGCCCGAGCGTGAACCCCTCGGCGACCGCGACCGTCACCCCACCGAGGACCAGGTTCAGCATCAGCTTGGCCGCCTGCCCGGCCCCGACCGGCCCGACATGCCAGGTCCGCTCCGGGTCACCGAGGATCTCCAGCAGCGGCCGCGCCCGGCCCACCGCCTCATCGGACCCGCCGGCCATCACGGCCAGCGTGCCCTCGGTGGCCGGGCCGACCGACCCCGCCACCGGGGCGTCGACGAACTCGACGCCCCGTTCCTCCAGCGCCTTGGCCACCTTCCGGGCCGGTGCCGGTCCTGTGGTCGACATGTCGACGAGGAGGCCTCCCGACCCGAGCCCGCCGACGAGGCCGTCCCGGCCGAGCACGACCTCCTCCAGCGCCGCGCCGTCGGTCAGCATGGTGATCGCCACCTCGGCCTTGGACCCGGCCTCGGCCGGTGACCTCGCCACCTCGGCCCGGTCGGCCAGCTCCTCGGCGTGCGCCCTGGTTCGCGACCAGACGACCAGGTCATGCCCAGCATCGGAAAGGCGCCCCGCCATGGGGGCGCCCATCCGTCCGAGCCCTAGGAAGGCAACTCGGGTCACGCCTGGTCTGACTTCGCTTCCCGGCGTTCGCGTGCGCCTTCGCCTTCGGTGACCCGGCCGATGGCATAGCCGGTGTCCTTGTCGAAGAAGTGGAACCCGCCCGTGTCCACGGCCAGGTCGATGGTCCGGCCCACCCTCGCCTGGGTCTTGGGGTTGACACGGGCCGTCCACAGCCCGTGGCCTTCCCCGGCCAACTCCTCGGCCTCGGCCTCGTCTTTGGCCGCCTTGTCGAACCGGGCGATCATGATGTCGTGATGCACCGGCGGGGTGGCCATGTGGAAGATCAAGTTGACCTCCGAGCCCAGCTCCTCAGTGACTGCCACCTCG
Source organism: Actinomycetes bacterium (assembly GCA_030152105.1). The sequence goes on along the minus strand of JASLIH010000500.1, from coordinate 2,910 downwards.
CCCTTGAGTCGCGGCCACTCGGCCGGGGCGTATGCCCCATCCTCCATCGAGGACGGGCGCAGGCCCACGATCAGCTCCTTGTCGAAGTACTGGTCCAGGCCCTCGCGGCTGGACACTAGCTGCTCGGGGATAGGGACCTTGTACTCGGCGAACACCAGCATCGGCCCTTGGTCGCGGACCAGCTTGGCATCGGCCAGGTTCATCGCCGGCGACCCAATAAAGGTGGCCACGAACAGGTTGGCTGGGGCGTCGAACAGCGATTGGGGGGTGTTGACCTGCATCAACTCCCCATCCTTCAACACGGCAACCCGGGTCCCCAGGGTCATGGCCTCGATCTGGTCATGGGTCACATAGACGGTGGTCACCCCAAGGCGCTCATGCAACGACGACAACTGCGCCCGCATGCTGACCCGCAGCTTGGCATCCAAGTTCGACAACGGCTCATCCATCAGATACGCCTGGGGATTGCGCACGATGGCCCGGCCCATGGCCACCCGCTGACGCTGCCCGCCAGAGAGCGCGGCCGGCTTCCTTTTCAAGAACGGCTCCAACGCCAGCATCTTGGCCGCCTCCGCGACCCGTTTGCGCTGCTCCTCCTTGGGCGTCTTGCGCAACTGGAGGCCGAACGCCAAATTGTCTTCGACCGTCATGTGGGGATACAGGGCGTAGTTCTGGAACACCATGGCGATGTCGCGGTCCTTGGGCGGCATGTCATTCACGACCCGGTCCCCGATCCGGATCTCACCCTCGGTGATGTCCTCCAACCCAGCCACCATCCGCAGGGCCGTGCTCTTGCCACAGCCCGAGGGGCCGACGAACACCATGAAGTCCCCATCCGGAATATCCAGGCTGAGAGCATTCACCGCCCGGACCCCACCGGCATAGACCTTGGACACATCCTGCAACTCGATGCGCGCCATCGTCGTTCTCCCTCCACCCGGGTCGGGCTGGCCTGTCGGCAGGGCCGCTCGGGCACCCGCTGACCTGCGCAGACCTTACCCGACGAATCCAAGCAGAAACGCCGTCCGGGGACGTCCCTGTCGACCTTAGCAGTAGCGTATCCGCCAGCGATGTTCGATTCCAGCGACAGCCCATAAGGGATGACGGTGGAGGGCCGCTACACTCCGCCCTCATGAGCCGGCGAATCGGGGTCATGGGCGGCACCTTCGACCCCATCCACCACGGCCACCTCGTCGCCGCCGAGGAGGCGCGCTGGCAGTTCGACCTGGACAGAGTGGTGTTCGTGCCCACCGGCAAGCCCTGGCAGAAACCGGTCGGGGTGACCCCGGCCGAGGACCGCTACCAGATGACGCTGATCGCCACCGCCTCGAACCCCGCCTTCACCGTCAGCCGGCTGGAGATCGACCACCAAGGCCCGACCTACACCGTGGACACCCTGCGCCGGCTCCGGGCCCAGCAGGACGAGAGCACCCGCCTCTTCTTCATCACCGGGGCCGACGCCGTGCTCCAGATCCTCACCTGGAAGGAGCCCGACCAGGTCCTCGCCCTGGCGGAGTTCATCGCCGCCACCCGGCCCAGCTTCGACCTGGACCGCCTGGTCAACCAGGTGCCGGGCGCGGGCGGCCGGGTCCACCGTATGGACATCCCCGCCCTGGCCATCTCCTCGAGCGACATCCGCGCCCGGGTCGCCCGAGGCGCCCCTATCCAGTACCTGGTGCCTGACGGGGTCGCCCGGTACATCCAGAAGCACGCCCTGTACCGCACCGCGCCCGGCCCCAACCCGCCCGCCCCACCGCCCGGAAGCGGTACCCAATGAGATTTCCCAGGTGCGCGTCGCTCCCCGGCTCGCTACCGTAGAGGTGCCAGACCGCACCGACCATCAGGAGCTCGCCCCTGCCGACCAGCCTCGACGTCGCACTCACCGCCGCATCGGCGGCATCCTCGAAGCAGGCCCGGGACGTCCTCGTCCTCGACGTCTCCGAGCCGCTCGTCATCTCGGACTACTTCGTCATCTGCTCGGGCAACAGCGAGCGCCAGGTCCGCGCCATCGCCGAAGAGGTCGAGCGCGCCTGCCGTGCCGAAGGAGCCCGCCCCCTGCGCCGCGAGGGAGAACGCGAGGCGCGCTGGGTCCTCCTGGACTTCGTCGACTTCGTCGTCCACGTCTTCCTCGAGGAGGAGCGGGCCTACTACGACCTCGAACGCCTCTGGCGCGACGCCCCGGTTGTCGCCCGCAGCGACGAGGTCGGCAGCCTGGTCACCGCCTGATTTCACCCAGTTTGCCCTGCCGGTCCTCCCGGGCGCACACTCCTGCCAGTCGTCGGCAGGGGGGTTAAGGAGCGCGCACGTGGTCCGCCGCAGATTCAGCCTCCTCGGCCTGATCTACGTCCTGGTGGGGATCTACATTGCCTTCGCCTACGACTACATCGGCGTCCGCCTGATCAAGCTCGTCCTCTCCGCCCTCCTGGCCATCTTCCTCTGGCCGCTGGTCCTCCTCGGGGTCGACCTCCGCATCCGCTAGACCTTTGCGACCAACCAGGGTCGGTCGCTATAGTCACCCCTTCCGGGGCTGTAGCTCAGCTGGCAGAGCACTTGCATGGCATGCAAGGGGTCAGGGGTTCAAATCCCCTCAGCTCCACCACCACAACAGCGCAGGTCATAGCCTCGCCGCTCCTTCAGCGCCGCTTCTTGGCGCTACTCGGTTGCCCGATTCGTGCCACCCGCGTGCCACTCGGTGCTGACAGCGGGCTCTCCGCCAGGGCTGACGCGGCCGCGATCAGCTCGTCCAGGGCGGCGGCGATGGCGGCGTCTCGGCCGGCCATCACATGCTGGTAGCGCAGCGCGGCGGCCGAGGAGGAGTGGCCCATCCGGACCATTAGCGTGTCCTATCCCCGAGATGTAGCGACGCATCAGCGCTTTTTGTGCCATAGCTTGGCCTTCCCGAGAACCGCA
>JASLIH010000418.1 GCA_030152105.1 Actinomycetes bacterium | reverse complement strand
TCACCCTCGCCCCGCGGCCAGCCGAGGTGCCCACGCTTGACCCGCCACCGTCGTGGGCGGACTGGAATCACGCCGGGGCCGGGCTGTGGCCGCATCCCGAGGACCCTGCCGTCAACCTCAACGACGTGGCCGGTCCCGCCTGGATCGACGACACCGGGCGCCGTGCCCGAGACCGGCTGCGGGCCGGCACCTCCCAAGCCGTGATCGGTCACGGCGACTGGCTCGCCACCAACCTGCGCTGGAGGGGGGACGAGCTGCTGGTGGTGCACGACTGGGACAGCGTCACCGCCGACAGCGAAGCGGTCCTGGCCGGGTTCGCCGCCGCCCTGTATTCCACCGTCAGCGTGCACCAGCTGGCCACCGTCCAGGAAACGCAGCGGTTCCTGGTGGCGTACCGCGATGCGCACGGCCGGGAACTCAGCGCGGACGAACTCGAACTGTCGTGGGCGGCCGGTGTCTGGACGCGGGCCTACGATGCCAGGTATCAGCACGCGGTCGGGCAACCCGTCCGCTCACTCACCGAGACTGCGGCTCGTGAGCGCCTCTACCGTGCTGGGATCGGCTAACGGAGGCGCCATCGGGGCAAACGTTGCCGGCTGCGGCACTAGCTCAGTTCCCCTTCGGGGAGTAGAGCGACCAGGCCGCAGGGTGAAGCGCGATAACCCGGCATTCTGTGACGCTACTGAGTTCCGCGTGGGTGCTGGCGTGAGCGCAATTGGAGACGGCAGGCCACTATCCAGCTACGAGGCATTACTCGGGTCGTCAAGCGCTGTGCAACCCCTTGGGTGGCGGTGACGACTCCTGCCCTGAGGCGTTCTAACCGTCTGACCTGCGGCGACGGGTGCCCGGTGCCCCTGGCCGGACTCGAACCGGCAGCCTGCTGTTTAGGAGATGTCTCAGCCCAGACGCTGTGCCCGAGTGCGAACTTCCTGGTCGCCAGCGACCGTAAGGCGAAGTTATCCTCTGGGACTGGCGTCTTGTCAGCTACTCGGCGGATGCGGCCTGCGGAACGGCTTCGACAGGAAGCCACCGCTCGTCGCCTCGGGGTATGCCACCTAGGTGTCACGCCACTCTCCGGCTTCCCTGCCGCTCGTGTCCGCGACACGGTGCCCCGCTAGCCAGCCTGGGTCGGCAGGACAGCGATAGCGTCGATCGAGACCAGCAGCCCGCGCGGGAGCTTGACGTTGGCCGGGGCGGATCGCGCCGGCGGGGGGTCGGGCATGTGCCTGGCGTAGATCTCGTTGAGTCTCGCGAAGTCATCGACGTCGGCGTAGAAGATCGTGACCTTTACCAAGTCGGCCATCGACGCCCCGGCGGCCTTGAGGGTGGCGGCGAGGTTCTGGAGCGCCTGTTCGGTCTGGGCCTCGATCCCGTCGCCCACGGCACCTGTCGCGGGGTCGATCCCCGCGGTCCCCGAGCAGAACACGAAGCCACCGGCGACGATTGCCTGGCTGTAGGGACCGAGCGCGGCCGGGGCATGATCGCTGGAGACTGCTTGGCGGGTCATGGGGTTACCTTTCGCGATGTGTGCAGCGGCTGTCGCCCAGCCCGCGTGGAAGCCTATCGGACACAAGGCAGGCTCTCCCGCTCCGCGGGATGGTCGTGATGATGAGTGACTGGTATAGTAGCCATATGACCACTCAGATGACCGCCACCGAGGTGAAGGCCAAGATCCTCTCCCTGCTCGATGCTGTCGCTGCTGGACAAGAGATCGAGATCACCAAGCACGGCCGCACCGTGGCCCGCCTAGTGCCTGCCAAGGGCCCCAACGCTCTGAAGGGCAAGCTGACCGGGGTGGCGATGAGTGCCGCCGACGACGAGGAGCTGTTCACGACCGGGGCAACCTGGGACCTGCCGTGACCACCGTCCTGCTCGACACTCACGTCGTGCAGTGGTGGTCGGCTGAGCCGGAGCGGCTCAGCGACGCCGCGACCAAGACACTCGCTGAAGCCGAGCAGCTCGCGGTGGCGGCCATCTCCTGGTTCGAACTGGCATGGCTAGCTGCGCACGAGCGGATCATCGTGACCATTCCGGTGCGCTCCTGGCTGGAACAACTAGCCGATGGCCTGCACACGCTCGGGGTGACGCCCGCGATCGCCGCGACCGCGGTGTCGCTGCCATCGTCGTTCCCCGGTGACCCAGCCGACCGGTTGGTCTACGCGACCGCTGTGGAGCATGGCTGCCTCCTGGTCACCAAGGACCGCAGGCTGAGAAACCATCGCCATCCAAGACCGGTGACCGTCTGGTAGCACCCGGCGGCCTTGTTGCCCCAGGGTTCTTGCCCACAAGGCCTTGCTTGGTGCCCCTGGCCGGACTCGAACCGGCAGCCTGCTGTTTAGGAGATAACTGCCAGTCTTCTGGTCTCTACGGTCCAGTCGGGTCTAGCCAGGTCAGGTTGGGCGGCGATTCTGGTGAGTCCGGTCTGGTCCGGTTCAGTTGTGGCCTGTGGAATGACTGTGAGACTGCCCACGGTTCGGTGATGATCCGGGCCGCGATCGGTAGCGGCGGGCGTGACCCTTGGAATGACTGACCCTGGTGGTGTCATGCCGCGGACTTGTCCGCCCGCTGTTGCCGGGAGCGGCCCGGAACCGGCGCTGCTGGCCTGATCAGGAGCTTGACCACCCGAAGGCTAGTCGGGTGTGTCCCGTCACAGTCTTGCCGTGCGTCCGGTCCGGACCGACCCGTCCACGTCAGCGTCCGGGCAAGGAGCCAACGTGATACATATGCTGGCAGACCTCGTCGAGCTCGTCATCGGGGTCGACACCCACAAGGACACCCACACCGCGGCGGTCGTGGCCGCGGTCACCGGCGCGGTCGTCGACCAGGTGACCGTGCCGGCAACCCCAGCTGGCTACCAGCAGCTGCTGACGCTAGCCAGCCAGCAGCCTGCCCCGCGGGTGTGGGCGGTCGAGAGCACCGGCGGTTATGGCGCCGGCCTGACCCGGTTCCTGGCTGCCCATCACGAGCAGGTGGTTGAGCTGGACCGGCCCAAGCGAGCGGCCCGCCGTCATGGCGCCAAGTCCGATCCTCTGGACGCCATCAGGGCAGCCCGCGAGGCCCTGGGCCGCCAGCAGCT
>JASLIH010000411.1 GCA_030152105.1 Actinomycetes bacterium | reverse complement strand
CAAGCGCCCCAGCGGCGAGCAGGTCCAAGAGGATGAGCACGTCAAGGCCGTGGAACGCACCATGGTGGCGATCCGCAGAAGCCAGACCCGGCGTGCGCTGACCCGCCTCGCGGAAGAACAGGACGACACCGACGTCGTCGGCGGCTCGGCCGTCGACGTGCTCGACGCGATCGAGGCCGCCGAGCAGGCCGGCGCCCCGGCCACCGTCTCCGGCGTCGCGGCCGCCCTCAACGTCGACCAGCCAAGGGCGAGCAAACTGGTGGCCGCCGCCGTCGAGGCGGGCCTGGTGCGCCGGGAAGCCGACCAGGCCGACGGCCGCCGTGCCCTCCTGGTCCGGACCGAGCAAGGCACTACCCTCTCCCAGGAGCTGCACCGGTTCCGCCGCTCGATCTTCGCCACGGCGATGTCCGACTGGACCGACGCCGACCGCGCGGCGTTCGCCCGGCTGCTGACCCGCTTCGTCGAGTCCCTGGCCGGCATGACGGGGCGCGGTGGCAAGCCCGACGGCATCCAGGACTAACCGACACAAACCAGACAGTCAGCCAATCCAGACCGGCCGGCGAACGAACCGGCGGCGCGACGTCCACCCTGCCCCTGATGACACCGACCCGAGCGTGGCCTATTGGCGCAGCCTGTTAGCCGGCGAGCTCCCGGTCTGGGATGGCCAGGCCTGGGCGAAGCCCTGGTAGGTCCTTCGCCCCATCAGCAGCGCGGTGACGGGCGGGAAGCTAGTCGGCGGCGCTGCTTCCGCTTCTTTGGCTTGCCGCGGCCTGTTCCATGGCTTGCAGGATGATCGGGTTCTCGGACTGAAGCCCGTCGTCCAGACCGACCAGGTCGAGCGGGTATGGGCGCAGGAAGATCAGCACCTCGGATAGCTGGTAGGCGGCGGTGATCGCCGCGCTGATCCGCTTGACCATGCTGCGTTTGGCGTCGACGCTGATGCCCGGCGGGACCTCCAGCGATACCACTGGTCCAGGGCCCCGGCAAAGTCGAGATTTGTCTGGTTCGTACCACCGCCGAGCTGGCCCCGGTCTCAGGTGGCCGATAGCTCGCTGTGGCCGATGCGACGTGCGTGCTCAGTCCGGCAAGGTTCGGGGGAGCCCGAAGCGGGCCAGCACGCTGTTGTCGAAGCGCGTCATGGCGCAGATCCGGCGGCCCGCCAGGGTGAGCACCAGCAGTCCATTCGCGTGGAGGAGGGTGGCGTGGGGGTCCCGGACGTACATGCCGAACGCGGGCTGGCCGTTGGCGCGGGTCGCGACCAGCCGGTAGGTGCGGCCGTGCCGGAAGGTCACCGCAGCGTGGAAGCGGGCCGCCAGCTCGCGTCCCTGGTACTCCAACGGCACCGGCGGCATGGCCATCCACACGTCGTCGGTGAGCAGGGCGACGACCCCGTCGACGTCGCCGGTGTCGTAAGCTCGGGTGAGCCGGTGGATGAGTTCCTGTTCGACGGCGGAGCTCGGCGCCGGGGGCGGTTCGCTCGTTCCTGTGGGTGCGAGCCGGCGCAGGGTGGCGCGGGCGCGTTTGAGGGCGCTGGTCACCGACTCCTCGGTGGATTCGAGTATGTGGGCGACCTCGTAGGCGTGGAACCCGAGGACGTCGCGTAGGACCAGGACGGCGCGTTGCCGGGGCGGCAGCAGCTGCAGCGCGGTGACGAACGCCAACGAGATGGCTTCTTTGGTCTCGTAGCGGGCCTCGGGGCCGGGGGTGCGGTCGGCGAGGCCCTCCAGCAGGACATCCGGGTAGGGCTCCAGCCAGACCACCTCGCCCAGCCGGGTGGGTTCCGGTGGGTCAACCTCGGGCAGTGGCCAGTCCATCCGCGGGCGCCGGCTAGCGGATCGCCGTGCGTTCAGGCAGCGGCTGGTGGCGATCCGATACAGCCAGGTCCGGATCGAGGCGCGTCCCTGGAAGCCGCCGAGGCCCTGCCAGGCCGCCAACAGGGTCTCTTGCAGCGCGTCCTCGGCGTCCTGGGTCGAGCCGAGGATCCGGTAGCAGTGCACCCGCAGCTCGCGCCGGTAGGGGTCGATGAGCTGGCGAAACGCCTCTGCGTCGCCGGCCCGAGCCCGGGCGACCAGGTCCGTGGTCACCGCGCCACCCTCCCATCACCTCGTCCTCCGGTTCCTCCCGATGCGGTCACTGGTACTGACCCCGCCCGGGCAGCGAACTGGGCGGTCCGCCGCCGCCCAGTCTGTCGGTCGGCCGGGGTCTGCACCATCGACAGCTCGGATGGCCGTCCGAGGACGTCATGGCCAGAGGGAGTGCCGCTATGAGCCGGCCGAACAGGAGGATCTGATCGATGTCCACGTTCGCGTTCACGTACCGCGCCCCGAAGAATTACACCCGGGGCACTGCCGACGTCATGGCCGCCTGGACCGCTGCCCGATCCGGGAGGTGCTGACATGGCAGCCATCGAGGCGATGCCAATCCGCCAGCCACCGGCTGGGTCGGGCCGGCCGGCGCGGCCCGGCTGGGCGCTGGCCCTGACGTCGGTTGCGTTCTTCATGGTGGCGCTGGACGCGTTGGTGGTGATCACCGCGCTGCCGGCCATCGGCCGTGACCTGGGCGGTGGCATGGCCACTCTGGAGTGGACCGTAAACGCCTACACCCTGACCTTCGCGGGAGGCATCATCACCGCGGCCGCCCTGGGCGACCGGCTCGGGCGCCGCCGCGTCTACGCCGCCGGACTGGTGCTGTTCACTGCCGCGTCGGCCGCCTGCGCCCTGGCCCCCAGCGCCGGCCTGCTGGTGGCGGCGCGGGCGGTCCAGGGCCTTGGCGCCGCGGCCGTCATGCCGCTGAGCCTGACCATCCTGACCGCGGCGTTCCCGGCGCAGCGCCGTGGCGCCATCGTGGGGATCTGGGGCGGCATCGCCGGCATCGCGGTGGCCAGCGGGCCGCTGGTCGGCGGGGCCGTGACCCAGGGCCTGGACTGGCACTGGATCTTCTGGGTGAACGTGCCGATCGGCCTGGCCGCAGCTCTCCTGTCGATGGTGTTCCTTGCCGAGAGCCGCGGCCCCGCCACTCGCCTGGACCTGCCCGCGGTCGGGCTGGTCTCCGGCGGCGTGACCGGCATCATCTGGGCACTGGTGCGCGCCAACGAGGTCGGCTGGACCAGCCCGGAGATCCTCACAACGCTGACCCTCGGGGCCGTGCTCCTCGCCGGCTTTGTGGCCTGGGAGCGCCGCGCGCCCGAGCCGATGCTGCCGCTGCGGCTGTTCCGCAGCCGCAGCTTCAGCGCCGCCAACACCACCGCGTTCCTGATGATCGCGGCGCTGACCGCGGCCGCCTTTCTCGTCTCCCAGTACTTCCAGTTCGCCCGCGGTGTCTCGCCGCTCGGCACCGGCCTGCGTATCCTGCCCTGGACGGGCACGCCGCTGCTGGTCGCGCCGGCGGCGGGCACGATTTCCGACCGCATCGGGCAGCGGCCAGTGATGGCCACCGGCATGCTCCTGCAAGGCGTGGGGCTGGCCTGGTTCGCGCTGATCGCCACGACCAACGTCGGCTACACCCACCTGGTCGGCCCGCTACTGGTCGCCGGCGTCGGCATCTCGATGGCGCTGCCGACCACCCCAACCGCGGCGCTCAGCGCGGTCCCACCGGCCGACATGGGCAAGGCATCAGGGGCCAACGGCACCCTGCAACGCTTCGGCGGCGCCTTCGGCGTCGCGGCCGCGTCGGCGGTCTTCGCCGCCAACAGCCAGCTGGGCACGCCGGCCAGCTTCACCGCGGGGTTCCGCCCCGCGCTGGCCGTCACCGCCGGCTTCTCCCTGCTCGGTGTCATCAGCGCGCTGGCGGTCGCTGGCAGGCGGCGGGCGCCGGCCGCCGCCCAACCCCAGCCAGCGGCGGCGGCGACCCTCCACCACTGACACCCCCGACCTCTCCGCGAGGCCCCGGGCAGGACCTTCCCCAGGGCTCCGTCATAGTGCGGTGATGTCCGTTTCATCGGTATGCCAGGCCGAGGATGGCAAGCGGCCGGGCAGGGTCGCGGCCGGGATGTCGCAGCGCGGCCGCGAGGTTGGGGTGGCCGGCCAGGCGCAGCCGCCGACGGCCAGGTTGCGCAGGCTGGCCAGCACCCGGGGGAGGCTGCCGGTGCGCGCGGTGGAGGCGTCTTCGCCGAAGGTCACCTCGCGGACCCAGTGCAGCTGGTTCTCGATCCGCCAGTGCCCGGGCAGCCAGCCGGC
>JASLIH010000372.1 GCA_030152105.1 Actinomycetes bacterium | reverse complement strand
GCCGCGGGCGTGCTCGACGCCTACGGCATCCCGGCCGCGCACGTGGTCGGCGTCTCGGCGGGCGGGGCGTTCGCGCAGCTGCTCGCGCTCGACTTCGCCGATCGGGTCCGCTCGCTGGTTCTCATCAGCACCTCTCGTGTGCTGCCTGGCGAGCGCGAGCTCCCGCCGCCGACCCAGGAGTTCGCGCGGTTCATGACAGCGGCGCAGGTGGACTGGTCGGACGCCGAGTCGGTGATCGAGTATCTGGTCGCCTACTCGCGCGTGCTCGCGGGAGGCCAGCGCCCGTTCGATGAGACGGCAGCCCGTGAGCTGGCGCGTCGCGACGTCGAGCGGGCACGCAACTTCGCTGCCGCGCAGAACCACGATGCCATCCCGGACGACGGGCGTTCGCACGAGCGCCCGTCCGCGATCACCGCGCCGACCCTGGTGATCCACGGGGCTGCGGACCCGATGTTCCCGCTCCAGCACGGCGAGGCCCTGGCCGCGGAGCTTCCCGATGCGAGCCTGCTGACGCTCCAGGGGGCCGGTCACGGGGTCGACCGAAGCGACTGGGAGACCATCGTCCGCGCGATCCTCGGGCATACCGCCTCACCCAATCGAGCTGGCGGACGATGACCGCCGCCAGGCAAGGCCACCGCTGGGCCGAGAGCCCACACTGCGGGGCTGGATGGACATGGCACCCCAGCCGAACCGGCGCCGGCTGAGAGGCCCCCGGCCGAGACAAGGCGATTGGTCTGGCGGGGTCGGCCCTAATTGGCTCTCCTGCTGGACACCTTCCGGCTTGTAGGCTCGCCGACGTCGTGCCCGGCCAGTACCGGGCCGAACCAGATCGGCCGGCGTGACCTCGTCCAATTGTGAGGCCGCGGACCGGCGTGGACCTGACCGGAGGTGAGCGATGACCGACCGAGAGCCCGTCGAGGTGACCAACCTCGACCGCTACGGCTCCCCGCCGTTGCCGTGGGGCAGGCCGCATGACCGCCTCGTGGCCAGCCCGGCGCAGCCGGGCACCCCGTACTTCCTCGGGACGTCCCGGCCGGACGGCCGCCCGCACGCCGCCAGCGTCGGCGCCGCATGGCTCGACGGCGACCTCTATTTCACCAGCGGACCCGGCACCCGCAAGGCTCGCAACCTGGCCGCGAACCCGGCCTGCACGTTCTCTGTCGGGCTGGAGGGTATCGACCTGATCCTGGAGGGCGAGGCGGCCAGGGTCACCGACCCGCCGACGCTGGAGCGGGTGGCCCGCCTGTACCGCGAGGTCGGGTGGCCTGCCGAGGTGGAGGGCGACGCGTTCACCGCGCCGTTCAGCGCCCCGAGCGCCGGACCGCCGCCGTGGCACCTGTACCGCTTCAGCTTCCGCACCGCGTTCGGGGTCGCCACCGCCGAACCGTACGGCGCGACTCGCTGGCGCTTCGAACGCTGACGGGCGCAGCTTCCGGTCAGCAGCGTCAGCCCCCGCTGTGCAACCAGCGACCTGAGGCCTGTCCACGACCCTCGGATCGCGAAGAGGCTACTGCTTGGCCCTTCAAGCGGCCGCGTCGGCGACCTCGGCGCTGAAGGTCAGCAGGTCGGGCAGGCCGAAGTGTCCCGCCGGGGAGGCCGGGAGGCTGGGGCGCCAGCCGGGGTCGACGGCCCGGTAGGACTCGCCGTCGGCGTCGACGATGCCGACCAGGACCTCGCCGACCAGCCGGCCGCCGACCGGGCCGAGGCGGTCGCCGCCGCCGCGGTGCTCGGCCTCCTTGAGCAGGTAGAACCAGAGCGGTGTCTCCAGCCGCCAGCCGGCCGGGCCGAGGCCGACCTCCTCGGGGGTGAGCGGCTCGACCCCGAGGCGGCGGGCCACCGCCTCGCCCGACGGCAGCCCGAACCCCTGGCCGCGCTGGAGGTCGCGGACGGCCAACGAGCCGTAGTCATCGCCGTCGTCGACCCCTGAGATGGCCGGGGGAAGCCGGATGAGGCTGGAGGCGAGGCGGCCGTCGATCCGCTTGGCCCGCTGGGGCGGCGGCCGTCCCGGCAGGTCGAACAGGTAGGACCAATCGACCGTCAGGGCCGCCGGGACGGGACGGAAGCCGAGCAGATCGGGAAAGAGGGGGGCCGGCTCGGCCTCGCGGTTGACCTGGAAGCGGTCGCGGATCTGGCTGTGGCCGTAGCGGTAGGCGGCGTCGGCGAACTCCAGCGGGATGAAGGCCGCGCCCGGCGCCGGGCGGTAGTGCCTGGCGCCGCCGGCCAGCAGCTCGGCGGCCAGGCCGGCCCCGGCCAGCCGGGGCAGGAAGTCCTCGAGCAGGACCCACTGGTAGTGCCAGGTGGCGGCCCTTCGGGCCTCGGCGAACAGCTCCGCCTCGGCCACCCCGTCGCTACGCAACCGGTCCACCAGGCCGTTGTGGAGGTGGAGCATGGCCACATGCAGCTGGCTCATCAGCAGGTGGACGTCGTTGCGCGGGTCGCCCACCAGGGCGACCCCCTGGGGGTTGCGGGGCAGATCGGCCAGCTGGCCGGTGTCGTTGCCACCGACCAGGAGCTTGGCCGGGTCGTCGCGGTCGTACAGGAACGGCATGCCGGCCGGGCCGTCGCCGTAGACGACCTCGAGGTTGGCCCTGGGGCTGCGGGCGTTGCGAACCTCGGCCAGTTCGGCATGGTGGGTCAGGGGTGAGCGGTCGGCCGTGATGTCGTGGGCCACGAACTGCCCGAACACCGGCCACCCGGCCGCCCCCTCCGCATCCTGCCCCTCAGCGGCCTCGACCGGGCCGGCGGCGGCGTCGCAGGCGCCGCCAGCCCGGCCGAGGGCGTGGAGGGCGTTGTCCTCACAGTCCAGCGGGTCCAGCTCGGGGAACAGGCGCCGGTAACCGCCGCCGGTCGCCGGCGCGTCCGCCGCCCGTGACGGGGCCAGGCAGTAGTCCCGGATCCTGGTCGCCGTCACGGCCGCCTCCGTCCCTCGCCAAATCACAACATTACCGCTGCTCGAGCTTGGTCAGCTGCACGCCCTGGCGTCAGACGTTCACGCCCGGGACGCCTCCAGCAGCGGAACCGGACGGGCGAACCCCTTGAGCGGTAGCTCCCCCAGCTCCACAAAGCGCACGCCCTGGGGTGGGGCCGACTCGGCCACGAGCTGGCTGACCAGCACCTGGTCGGCATTGGCGTGGGCGGCGATCCGGGCGGCGAGGTTGACGGTGCGGCCGAAGTAGTCGCCGCCCTGGGCGACCACCGGCCCGGCCGCCACCCCGACATGGGCCGGGGGCAGGCCGGCCTCGGGGACCCGCGCGACCAGCTCAAGGGCCGACAGCACCGCCCCGGCCGGCTCCCGGTAATGGACCATCACCCCGTCGCCCAGCCATTTCACGGGCACCCCGCCGTGCTCGCGTGCGGACCGGTTGACCAGCACGGCCAGGGTCTCGGTCAGCGCAGCGGCGGCCGCATCGCCCCGCTGCTCGGTGAGGTGGGTGTAGCCCACCAGGTCAAGGAACGACATCGCCGGGACCCGCTCTGGCCGTCCCAGCACGCCGGCCGCCTCGAGCTCGCTCTCGATCTGCTCGACGAGGTGCTCGGTCCACGCCAGCTCCTGCTGCCGGCGGTAGATGCCCAGCAGCGCGGGGTCTCCCAGCGGCAGGAAGTCGCCGCCCAGCTGGGCGGCCAGCTCCATGGCGGTCCGCTGGTCGCCGCCGGAGGCCAGCGCCGGCCCCTCGAACCGGGCCTGGTAGGCCTCGGTCCAGCAGGTGGCAAGCACCCGCAGGCCCTCGGCGTGGGCCCGGCCCAGCCGGGTCAGCCAGGCCAGGTCGAAGGTCCCACTGGCCAGGCCCAGCTGCAGTAGCGGGACCACCGCCAGCTCGTCCTCGCGCATCGGCTCGTCGGGGCCTGCCCGCGCGAACCCCATCGACTCCAGCACCGCGCCGAGCGTGTCCAGCGGCACCCCGGACTCCTGGCTTACCTGCCGGTAGGTCCGTGTCGAGCGCACCGCCCAGCGCCGGAACGGCGCCGCCTCCAGGAACGCGAAGGACAGCCGGCCTGCGGCGATCGCCGCGGCGATCGCCTCCATTGGCAGCCCGGCCTGCTCGCAGGCCGCGGCCAGGCGGACCTTCTGCACATCGGTCTCCAGGAACGGGTCCGGGCCGTCCCGGGGCACCAGGATGCCGAGCTCGACCAGCCGCGCGACCTCGGCCGCTTTCGTGCCGGCGAGGTCGGCCAGTTCCGATGCCGACAATCGATTCATGCCGCCGTCATCCTAGGAGGTGGTGCTACCGCTGTGGTGGGGTTTGAACAAGCCAGGTTTCGAAGCGGGGGTCGAGGGTGAGGGCGTCGGCACCGGGTAGGAGTGTGCGTTCCTCGAGGAGGGCACCGTAGTAGCGAGCCTCGGGGTCGGCAACGACCTCTCGCGGGTCTCCTCGGAAGCTCAGGCCCTTGCGGATCAGCTCGTCGAGACCGAACTGCTCTGGTCCGGCGATCTCGATGGTTCCGTTGATGGGCTCGCCGACAGCTGTGCGTGCAACCGTGCTGGCGACCGCGTCAGCTGCGATGGGTTGGATGAGCGCGTGGGAAAGGCGAACCGTGTTGCCGTCGGTTGC
>JASLIH010000318.1 GCA_030152105.1 Actinomycetes bacterium | reverse complement strand
CAATTCTGCTGCCAAAACGGGCGACGCCCCCCACTCTCGAGAGGAGGTGAGGGGCGAAGTCCCTGGTGAGGTTGGTGGCGGGGGAGGGATTTGAACCCTCGACCTCTGGGTTATGAGCCCAGCGAGCTACCAGACTGCTCCACCCCGCGGTGCGGCGGCGAAGGTAGCACAGCGGGAACGGGGCCGCAATGCCCAGGACAACGAGCTAGCGGCGGGTGGTTGTGGTGGTGCTGTCACCCTGGGCGGCGAGGGCTTGTTGGATGAGTTGGCCCATGCGATCGATGTGGGCCTGGTATTCGGCGAGGTCGTGGTTGGCGAGGGCGTCCTGGGCGGCCTTGTACTCATTGTTGGCCTGGGTGAGGAGGGTCTGGACGGACTGGTTGCCACCGCCGCTGGGCGTGGATGGGGGTGGCTGGGTGGGGGTGCCGTCGTCGGGTGGGGTGGGGGTGGGTTGCTGGCCGCTGACGACCTGGGCGATGGCGTCGGTGAGGTTGTCGGCGTAGCCGACCTGGTTGTTGTAGAAGACCGCGACCCGTTGGAGGAGGGGGAAGGAGTTGGGCGCCGAGCCCTGGACGAAGATGGGCTGGACATAGACCAGGGAGTCCTCGACGGGGACGATCAGCAGGTTGCTGAGGATCACGCGGGAGCCCTGCTGGTTGAGCAAGGTCAGCGAGGAGGAGATGGCCGGGGTGGCCAGGATGCGGGCGTTCACCTGGGTGGGGCCGAGGATGGTGCGGGAGCGGTCGAGGCTGAACAGGGTCAGACTGCCGTAGTCGGCCGGGTCGGCCTGGGCGGCCAGGTAGGAGACCATGTTCTCCTTGCCGTTGGGGGTGAACGGCATGACCAGGACGAACTCCGGCGCCGGGCGGCCGGGGAGCTTGGTCAGGAGGTAGTAGGGGCGGGCCTTGACCGAGGTGGCGGCGGCCAGCCCGCCGGTGTCCTCCTGGCGGCGGATCTCGCCGGAGCGGTCGTCGGGCAGCGCCCAGAAGTCCTCCTTGGAGTAGAAGTCGTCCGCGTTGCCGATGTGGTAGCTGGCGTAGATCCAGGTCTGGATCGAGAACAGGTCCTCGGGGTAGCGCAGGTGGGTCCGCAGGTTGTCGGGGATGTCCTTCTGGGAGGCGAACAGGCTCGGGAAGGCCTTGCGCCAGGCCTTCAGGATGGGGTCCTGCTCGTCGAAGGCGTACAGGGTGACCTTGCCGGTGTAGGCGTCGACCACGGCCTTGACCGAGTTGCGGACGTAGTTGCCGATGCCCTCGACGCCCCGGCTGCCGAGCTCGTTGCGGCGGGCGGCGTCGCCCAGGTCGATGCGCTGGGCGTACGGGTAGTTGCTGGAGGTGGTGTAGCCGTCGCGGACGTACATGATCTTACCGCCGACCACCACCGCGTAGGGGTCGCCGTCCCACTGGAGGAACGGGGCCGCCCGTTCGACCCGCTGGCGGATGTCGCGGTTGAACATCAGGCGTGAGTCGGCCTTGATGTTGCCGGAGATGAGCAGGTTGATGTCGCGGAAGCGGACGGCGAAGGCCAGCCGCCGGCCCATGTCGGAGAGCTGCACGCCCCCGGGCCCGTCGTAGTTGAACAGGCTGGTGGCCTCGCCGGAGAGCGAGGGGGCGTCGTACTCGCCCTGCTTGGAGTTGACGACCACGAACTCGGGCGAGTTGGGCGGCGGCTCGCCGAAGTAGACGCGCGGCTGGGTGGCCGCGATGGGGGCGTCCTCCTGGTTGAACCCGGAGACGATGAAGTCGGGCTGGCCGCCGGCGGCGGCCCGGTTGACCTGGACGGCGACGTACCCGTAGCCGTGGGTGTAGGCCAGGTGCAGGTTCTGCCAGGTCCTGGCCGACTCGGCCAGGCCGTTGGGGTCGACCTCGCGGACCGAGATCATCACCTGGCGCTGGTTGTCGTCGATCGGGTAGCGGTCGACGTCGACGTCGGTGAAGTTGTAGTACTGGGCGATGGCCTGGAGGTTGCGGACGCCCGGCCGCAGCACCTCGGCGTCCCACAGCCGGATGTTGTCGATCGTCGTCTGGTTGGCCCGCAGGTCCTGCTCGGTGAGGTCGTCCTTGGCCGGGAACGGCTTGGTGTCGACACTGTTCAGGTTGAAGGACTTGCGGGTGGCGTCGATGTTGCGGGCGATGTAGTCGCGCTCGCGGGCCAGCTCCTGGGGCTCGACCCGGAACCGCTGGAACACCGCCGGGATGATGCCGCCCATGATCAGCGACACCCCGGCCAGCAGCACGATGCTGATCAGGGGGACGAGCAGCCCGCCCCGCCGCGCCCCCCAGAAGAACATCCCGGCGCAGATCAGGGCGACCCAGAACAGCACCTCGAGGGCTGGCAGCTGGGCCTTGACGTCGGTGTAGGACGCGCCGGCGACCACCCCGCGGGGCGAGAACAGCAGCTGGTACTTGTCCAGCCAGTAGCCCCAGGCCTTGAGGGCGACGATAAGGCCGAGCAGCACGCACAGGTGGGACTGGGCCTGGGCGGCGACGCGGTTGGTCTCGGCCTGCGGGCGGATCCCGCCGAGCACGTAGTGGCCGGCCGCGACCAGCAGGGTGGTCAGGACCAGGGTGGTGAACAGCCAGCCGAACACGGCCCGCTGGAACGGCAGCTCGAACATGTAGAAGCCGACGTCGCGGCCGAACAGCGCGTCGCGCTGACCGAAGGGGACGCGGTTGCGCCAGAGCAGGAAGGTCTGCCAGAGGCCGGACGCCTGGAGGCCGACGACCAGCCCGAGGAAGCCGGCGATGCCAAGACGCAGGGGCCGCAGGTAGGGCGAGAGGACAGCCCGGGCCCGCTCGACCTGGGGGCGGGCGACCACGGTGAGCCCGTAGCGCGGGGCCAGCCGCTCGACCATCCACAGGTTGACCCCGACGATGGCCGCCGTCCCCAGCCCGGCCAGCACGCCGATGAACGCCTTGGTCCGGAGCATGCCCCAGAACAGGCCCACCTTGTCGATCTCCCGGAACCACAGGAGGTCGGTGTAGAAGCGCGAGACGCTGCCGACGGCGGCCAGGGCGATGAACGCAAGCAGCAGGACGGCCAGCGTCCAGCGACGGGGAGGACGGCGGGCTGCGACCACGTGAACGGACCTTTCTACGGGCGCCGCGAGAGGCGGCTCCGGTGCCTTCGTTCAGACCCTAGCACGGGCGTTCAGGCTGGGAGGGTTGCCCTGAAGGCGACCCTGCCCGTACCCATCGGCGGGGGTCACGCGCCTGCTACCTCGAAGGCACCGCCGCTGCTGGCGGCGGGCCCTGTCCGGCCGGTGCCGCGCCGCGGCCGCCGGCCGGCTCCCGGAGCCAACCCCGACCGGTCCCGGGGTTGGCTCCGGGAGGACCGGTCCCCTCCCTGGGGTGGAGCTAGCAGCCGGGCGCGGCGGCGGCGACCTTGGGGTCGCGCAGGAAGCGCAGGGCGTCGTCGACCTTCGACACCTTGACCAGGCGCAGGCCGTCGGGGACCTGGCCGCGGACCCCGGCGCAGTTCTCGGCCGGGATCAGGAAGGTCGTCACCCCGAGGCGGTGGACCGCGATCAGCTTCTCGCCGACCCCGCCGACAGGCAGGACGCTGCCGTCGAGGGCGATCTCGCCAGTCCCGGCGATCCGGCGGCCCCCGGTCAGGTCCTCGCGGGTGAGCTTGTCGATGATCGAGAGGGTGAACATCAGCCCGGCCGACGGCCCGCCGATGTTGTTCTGGGTCTCGATCGTCACCTTGACCGGCAGGTCGGGGAACAGGTCGCGCAGCAGGATCCCGACCCGGGGCTGGTCCTCGACCTCCTGGACCTCCACCGAGACGTTCTTCTCGCCCTTGCCGCGCTCGACCCGGAAGGCGACCCGCTCGCCGGGCTTGTGGCCGGTGATCGCCTTCCGCACCTCGTCGGTGCTGTCGACCGGGTGGCCGTCGGCGGCCACGATCTCGTCGCCGGCCCGGAGCCTGCCGTCGGCCGGTGCGCCGGCGACGACCTGGGTGACCTCGACCCCGGACGGCTCGATCTTGTAGCCGACCTGGCGGAGGGCGACCACCGTGGCCGTCTCCTTGGACCGGTCCATCAGGGCCACGTTCTCCCTGTCGATCTCGGCCGAGTCCTGCTCCTCGGGGTACAGCTGGGCCCGCGGGACGAGCTGGACGTCGCGGTTGGCCATGTCGAGGAGGGCCTCGTAGAACCGGACGTTGTCGTCGATCCCGACCGAGGTGAGGTACAGCTTGCCCTCGGAGTCGTAGACCCGGGAGCCCTCGACCTTGAGGCGGGCCAGCACGTCCTCCATCGGGCCGGGGCTGAGCGCGACCACCGGCAG
Source organism: Actinomycetes bacterium (assembly GCA_030152105.1). The sequence goes on along the minus strand of JASLIH010000318.1, from coordinate 3,506 downwards.
CCGGTAGAAGTTGAGGGCGAAGACCAGGCCGATCAGTGCCACCACGCCGACGACGGCGATCACGCGCTGCCGCACCGGCACCTCCGGGAGTTGGTGGTCACAACCTGGATTGTCGCACTGCTACATCGGGCTGGTGGGGCGACGGGTCGCCGGCCGGGCCGAGCGTGCCGCCCTGGCCTGGCGGCGGGCAACGGCCACGGCGGCGGCCAGGGCGAGGGTGGCGGCGGCGCCTCGGAAGACGTCGCTGCGGCGGATCTGGACCCCGCCGACCAGCACCCCCTCGGGCTTCTGCCCGCCGGCCTCGGCGAACGCCTCGGCGCTGGAGCGGGTGGGCGCCCAGCCGGCCGAGCGCAGCCTGGCGTTGTCGAGCACCCACGGGTGGGTCTGGAAGGCCAGCTCGCCGGCGGTCGCGGGGGACATGCCGGCCTGCCACAGCCGCTCGGCGGTGGACTGGGCGACCCGCTGCGGCACCTCGAGCCGGCGCCGGCCGGCCGCCGTGGCCGCCTCCTTGGCGCCGACCCAGTCGTCGGGGGCGACGTTGTAGACGCCCTGGAGCCGGCCAGAGGTGGCCAGGACCAGGGCCGAGACGGCGTCGGCGGGGGCGAGGGCCTGCAGCGGCGGGTCCTGGCCGCGGACCCCAACCATGGCCGGGGCCATCAGGCTCCGGGCCAGGAAGGTCCCCCAGGCCGGTGCCCACACGCCCGCCCCGCGCAGCACCACCACCGTTGGGCCGTCGCCGGACCCGGCCGCCAAGGCGACCCGCTCGCTGTCGGCGAGGATGCCGGCGGCTGGGAACTCGGGGTTGGGGCGGGCCGGCTGGGTCTCGGGGATCGGGACCGGGTTGTCGGGGTGGGCGCCGTAGACGACCCCGCTGGACCACAGCACCACCGTGGCCGCCCCGGCGGCGGCCTCCAGCGAGCGCCTGGTCCCCTCGAGCACCCGGGCCCGGCGCCCCTCCTCGTTGCGGTCGGCGGCGTCGATCAGCGGGAACAGGACCAGGGTGTCCACCCCGGCCAGGGCCTCGGCGAAGGCCGGGTCGCCCGGGCCGGCCTGGACGAACTCGAACTTGGGCCCGAGCAGCGGCGGCTCGTGGCGTGACAGGCCCAGCACCCGCTCGACCTCCGGGTCGTCCTCGAGCGCCAGCGCCAGCTCCCTCGCCGCCGGGTGCAGCGCCCCGACCAACGCAACCGTGCGAGCCAAGGGGTATCCACCTTTCATCGGTTTCCTGCCACCCAGGCTACCCACAACTTCGCTAGGTGCCGCGAGTAGCATTGAGGGCATGACCGAAGGGCTGGGCGGCACAGGGGATTTCTTCGGGCGGATCCCGTTGTTCCGGGAGTTCGCCAGGCTGATGGCGACCGCGAGCGGGCCGGTCAACTGGGAGCTGGCCCGGCAGGTGGCGGTGGCCACCGCGGCCGGGGCCGAGGACCTCGGCATGCTTCCCCAGCTGCCACGGCCGGCGGCCGCTCCCGACCCGGGCGAGGCCCGGTCCTGGGACGACCGCCTGCGCCTGGCCGAGCTCTGGATCGACCCGGTGACCAGCCTGCCGGCACCCCGGGTGGCCCTGGCGGCCAGGCCGGTGAACCGGCCCGACTGGGCCGAGGCCGTCCTTGGCGGCTTCGCTCCCCTGGTCGAGCCGGGCGCCCGACGGGTCGCCGAGGCCCTCGGCACCGGGGCCGGCATGGGGTCGCCCGGGGTCGGCGACATGGTCGGGCGGGTCGGGGGGCTGGTCGCCGGCCTCCAGGTCGGCACCATGGTCGGCCAGCTCGCCCGCTCCGTGCTCGGCCAGTACGAGCTGGCCATGGCGCCCGCGGACCCGGCCAAGGTGCTGCTGGTCCCCGAGAACGTCTCCGAGTTCGAGCGGTCGGCCGACCTGCCCGGCGACCAGCTGCGGCTCTGGCTGGCCTGCCATCAGGTGGCCGGCCAGCGCCTGCTCGCCGGCGTCCCCTGGCTGCCCGAGCAGCTGCGCCGGGTGGTGGACGACGTCGCCCTCCAGACCGAGCCCGACGCCACCGGGATGATGGACCGGCTCCAGTCGATGGACATGGCCAACCCCGAGGCCCTCCAGGAGCTGCTCGCGGGCGGGGGCGAGGGGCTGCTGGGCCCGCCCAGCGCCGCCCTCCAGGCGGCCACCGGGCGCCTGGAGGTCCTGCTCGCCCTGACCGCGGGCTACGCCCTGGTGATCGCCGGGCGGGCCCTGGAGGGCCGCCTCCCCGGCCTGGGCGCCATCGAGGCCGCGGTCGCCCGCCGCGACGCCGACCCCCAGTCGCCCGGCCGCCTGTTCGCCCTGCTGCTCCGGGCTGACCCCGACCGGGCGGCCGCGACCAGGGGCGAGCGCTTCTGCCGGGAGGTCCTGGGCGCCACCGACATCGACGGCCTCGACCGGGTCTGGGCCCACCCCGAGAACCTGCCCACCGCCGCGGAGCTGGACGTTCCCGGGAGCTGGCTGGAGCGGGCCGGCCTGATCGGGGGCGAGGAGGTCGACCTGGACGAGGGCCTGCGCGCCCTCCTGGAGGCCGGCGACCCGGGCGCTGACCGGGACCAGGCCAGCGGCCAGAGCCCCGACGCCGACCAGGGCCCGGACGCCGCTCGGCCCGGGGACGACCCGGACGACGAGGGCGACCGGCCCCGCTAGTCCTCGTCCTCCTCCATCCCCTTGGCGATCAGGAACCCGCGGGCCCGCTCGGACAGCGGGTAGCGGTCGACCAGCCGCCAGAACGCGGGCGAGTGGTCGGGCACAGCCAGGTGGGCGAGCTCGTGGACGAGCACGTAGTCACGCACCCAGGGCGGCCAGGGGGCGAGGCGGTCCGAGAGCCGGATGGTGCCGTCGTCGGGGGTGCAGGAGCCGTAGCGGGCCCGCATGTTCCCCACCCAGCGGACCGAGCGTGGCTCGACCATCCCCTCCAGGTAGCGGCGGGCGAGCAGCCGCGCCCGCCGCTCCAGCTCGGCGTCCCCGGGAACGACCCGCCGGGACCGCCGCTCCAGGCGCTCCAGCATGGTCGCCACCCAGTGGTCCTCCTCGCGCCGGCTCATCCGGGCCGGCAGCAGGACCACCACCGTCTCCCCCTCCCGGTAGGCGGTGACGGTCTTGCGCCGCCGGGCGCTGCGGACCACCTTGACCGGTGGCCGGGTCGGGTCAGCTGCCTTCGATGCGCTCATCGCCCGGAGTATCGCACCGGGTCGCGACACCACGTCCCCAACTTTTTCCTGTCCACAGGACCCGCGCACCCTTTGGAGCAGGTCGCGGTGAGCAAAGAATTTTCTCGCTCAACCACTCGTCCCCAGCCTTCCGGCAGGTTGTCCACAGCCATCCCCAGGGTCGTCAACACCCATGCCCGACTTGTCCCCAGCATCATCCACAGGCCGGCTTCAGCTCCCGTTGACGGCCCCCAACCCGCGTGCGATCGTGCTCCCCGACACGAGGCCCCCGGAGACACAACGGCTCTCGCTCTGTAAGGGGAAGGCAGAGCGCGAACCCGCGGTCACCGGGGGTCTCGTGAGTTCTG
>JASLIH010000306.1 GCA_030152105.1 Actinomycetes bacterium | reverse complement strand
CACCTACCCGGCCGCCCTGGCCGGGCCCGCCTACCCCGAGGGGATCCCGATCGTCCCCGAGGAGCGGCTCGAGGACCTGATCACCGGAGAGGACATCGACGAGGTGGTGTTCAGCTACTCCGACGTCCGCCACGTCGACGTCATGCACATCGCCTCGCGGGTGCTGGCCGCCGGCGCCGACTTCCGGCTGCTCGGCCCCAAGCAGACCGAGCTGGAGGCGTCGGTGCCGGTGGTGGCGGTGTGCGCGGTCCGCACCGGGTCGGGCAAGTCCCAGACCACCCGGCGGGTGGCCGAGATCCTGCGCGCCGCCGGGCGCAAGGTCGTGGCCGTCCGCCACCCCATGCCGTACGGCGACCTGGCCAGCCAGGCCGTGCAGCGGTTCACGACCGTGGAGGACCTGGTGGCGGCCCGGGCCACCATCGAGGAGCGCGAGGAGTACGAGCCGCACCTGGCCGCGGGCACGGTGGTGTACGCCGGCGTCGACTACCACGCCATCCTGGAGCGGGCCCAGGCCGAGGCCGAGGTCCTGCTGTGGGACGGCGGCAACAACGACCTGCCGTTCTACCGTCCCGACCTGCACATCGTGGTCGCCGACCCGCTGCGGGCCGGGCACGAGTCCAGCTACCACCCCGGCGAGGCCAACGCCCGGGCGGCCGACGTGCTGGTCATCAACAAGGTCGACGAGGCCACGCCCGAGCAGGTCGCCACCCTGGAGGAGCACCTCAAGCAGCTCAACGCGGCCGCGGTGGTGGTCAAGGCGGCCAGCCCGGTCCGGGTCGAGGACCCCGAGCTGGTCACCGGCAGGCGGGTCCTGGTGGTCGAGGACGGGCCCACCCTGACCCACGGCGAGATGAGCTACGGCGCCGGCGTGGTCGCGGCCCGCCGTCTCGGCGCCGCCGAGATCGTCGACCCCCGCCCCTTCCTGGTCGGCTCCCTGGCCGAGGTGTACGCGCGCTACCCGCACATCGGCGCCCTCGTCCCGGCCATGGGCTACTCCGACGCCCAGATCCGCGAGCTGGAGACGGTCATCAACCAGGCCCCGGTGGACGCGGTGGTCATCGGCACCCCGATCGACCTGCGCGCCATCGCCACCATCACCCACCCGGCGACCCGGGTCCGCTACGACCTGGTCGAGCAGGGCCAGCCCGACCTGGCCGCCGTCCTCGACCCCATCATCCGCGCCAGCGCCACCCCCGCGACCCCCAAGGAGCCCGCTCGATGACCACCGACGCCCAGACCAGCGACTACCGCAGCTTCCTCGAAGCCCAGCCCGTGCCCACCCTGCGCGACTGGGCCCTGGAGGTGGCCAAGGACAAGCACGACGTCGGCTTCTACTGGGAGGTGGCCAAGCACCTGCCCGACACCCAGGAGGCCAACCTCGACTGGGCCACCTACGACCCGATCGACGCCATCCGTGAGATCAGCCACCTGGTCAGGCATTTCCGCGAGGAGGCGGCCGACCCCGAGGTCGCCGACCTGCTCCGCATCCGCTACGTCGACTACCTGGTCGAGCACGCCGACGACCGGAGGTTCGACCGACGGACTGGCTCTGGTCACCCGACGACTGGCTGAGCCGCCTCCTCCTCCAGCGGGGGCTGGCCGCCGTCTACCTGGTCGCGTTCCTGGTGACGGCCAACCAGTTCCGCCCGCTGCTGGGGGAGCGGGGCCTCCAGCCGGTCCCCCGGTTCCTGGCCGCCGTCCCGTTCGGCCGGGCGCCGAGCATCTTCCAGCTCCACTACTCGGACCGGTTCCTGACCCTGGTCGCCTGGGCCGGGGCCGGGCTGGCCGCGGCGGCCCTGGCCGGCCTCCCCGACGCCGGGCCGGCCTGGGTGCCGGTGGCCGTCTGGCTGGCCCTTTGGGGGCTGTACCTGTCGATCGTCAACGTCGGCCAGACGTTCTACGGCTTCGGTTGGGAGACGCTGCTGCTCGAGGCCGGCTTCCTGGCCGTCTTCCTCGGCCCGGCCTCCACCGCCCCGCCAACCCTGGTGCTGTGGCTGTACCGGTGGCTGCTGTTCCGGCTCGAGTTCGGGGCCGGGCTGATCAAGCTCCGCGGCGACCGCTGCTGGCGTGACCTCAGCTGCCTCGACTACCACCACGAGACCCAGCCCCTCCCGGGCCCGCTGAGCTGGTTCTTCCACCACCTGCCACAACGCCTCCACAAGGCCGAGGTGCTGGCCAACCACGCCACCCAGCTGGTGGTGCCGTTCGGCCTGTTCGCCCCCCAGCCGGTGGCCACCGTCGCCGCCCTCGTCATCATCGTCACCCAGACGTGGCTGCTGGTCAGCGGCAACTTCTCCTGGCTCAACCTGATCACCGTCGTGCTGGCCACCGCCGCCCTCGACGGCCGTTTCCTTGGCGCCGTCCTGCCCGTCGACCCGCCGGCCACCCTGGCCGTCCCGGCCGGCTGGCAGCAGGCCGCCGTGGTCGCCCTGACCCTGCTGGTCGCCGCCCTCAGCGTCCGGCCGGTCCGCAACCTGCTCGGCCGCCGCCAGCTGATGAACGCCAGCTTCGACCCCCTGCGCCTGGTCAACACCTACGGCGCCTTCGGCGCCATCACCCGGGTCCGCCGCGAGGTCGTCCTCGAGGGCACCGACGACCCCACCCCCGGCACGGACACCGTCTGGCGGGAGTACCAGTTCAAGGCCAAGCCCGGCGACCTCCACCGCCGCCCCCGCCAGGTCGCCCCGTACCACCTGCGCCTCGACTGGCTGGCATGGTTCGCGGCCATGTCCCCGCCCTCGGCCCACCCCTGGATGGTCGAGCTGGTGACCCGGCTGCTCCAGAACGACCGGGCCACCCTCAAGCTCCTCGGCCCCAACCCGTTCCCCGACAGCCCGCCCGCCCTGGTCCGGGCCCGCCTCTACCGTTACCGCTTCACCACCCCGGCCGAACGCCGCTCCACCGGCGCCTGGTGGTCCCGCCACCTGCTCGGCGAGTACCTCCCGCCGCTGCGCCTCGACCCGGTCAGCGGGGGGCGAGCTCGTCCGCCAGGGCGCCCAGGAACAGGCCGACGTCGGTGACCACGCCGGTGGCCTGGGCCGAGCCGCGGTCGGCGAGCTTGGTGACGGTCGCCGGGTTGATGTCGACACAGACCAACGGGACCGAGGCCGGCAGGAGGTTGCCGGTGGCGATGGAGTGGAGCATGGAGGCGACCATCAGGGCGTAGCCGACCCCGGGGAGGAGCGAGCGCATCTGGCGCTGGGCCTCGACCACGTCGGTGACGGTGTCGGGCAGGGGGCCGTCGTCGCGGACCGAGCCGCCGAGGACGAAGTCGATCCCGTGCTGGACGCAGGCGTGCATGATCCCGGAGGTGAGCACGCCCTGCTCGACCGCCTTGGCGATCGAGCCGTAGCGGCGGATGGTGTTGAGGGCCCGGATGTGGTGCTCATGGCCGTGCTCGACCCCGATCCCCTCGGCCAGGTTGACCCCGAGGGAGGTGCCGTACAGGGCGCCCTCGATGTCGTGGGTGGCCAGGGCGTTGCCGGCGAACAGCACGTCCATGTAGCCGGCCTCGATCAGCCGGACCACCGAGGGCCCGGCGCCGGTGTGGACCACCGCCGGCCCGCCGACCCAGAGGATCTTCTCGCCCCGCTCCCTGGTCGCCCGCATGGCCCCGGCAACCCGGCGCACGATCAGCCCCTGGGGCTTCTCGCTCGACACCTGGGAGGACATGAACTCGAAGACCTCGCCGGTCCGGCCCCGGTCCAGCGGCTGGACCCGGATGCCCTGGCTGCCCACCACCACCTGCTCGCCCTTGACCACGTCCGACATGGGCACGGTCCGGGCCCGGCGGTCGCGGACCACGATCGCGCAGTCCATCTCCGGGTTGTCGACCTGGACCCAGGTGCCGCCGACCCGCACCTCGGTGTCCAGATTGGTCGAGGAGTAGAAGCCGTCGGGCAGGACCCCGTCCATCTCTGCCGGGACCAGGGTCACGTCGCCGGTCTCCAGGCGCTGCATGCCCAGGCCCATGAGCGACTGGACCAGCTCCTCCAGGCGCTCGGGGTCGTCGGTGCAGATCTGGAGGCGGGCGTACGACGGGTCGACCGGGGTCCGGCCGACGTCGAACTGCTCGATCTCGTAGCTCCCGTGCGCCTCCAGGACCTGGTCCAGGATGCGGGTGAACAGCATGGAGTCGATGATGTGACCGCGGATCTCCAGGGTGTCCTTGTGGGGCAGCGGCGTGGCGGCCATGGCTCCTCGGTGCGGGTCGCGGGTCGTGGCGGACGGCCGATTGTCGCACGCCCCGCGCGTAGACTGGCCGCGATGATCGACCTGCGTTCCGACACCTTCACCCGCCCCACCCCGGCCATGCGCCGGGCCATGGCCACCGCCGAGGTCGGCGACGACGTCTGGGGCGAGGACCCGACGATCAAGCGGCTGGAGGCGGCCGTGGCCGACCGCCTCGGCCACGAGGCCGCCCTGTACGTCCCCTCGGGGACCATGGGCAACCAGATCTGCCTGCGCCTGGCCGCCCCGCCCGGGACCGAGGTCCTGGCCAACGAGGACAACCACATCCTCTGGTATGAGGCCGCGGCCGCCCCAGTGCTCAGCGGCGTCCAGCTCCACCCGGTCCCCGGGGCCCGCGGGATGCTGGACCCGGCCGCCGCCCGCGCCCGGGTCCGGACCGCCCGCTACGGCGTGCCGACCAGCGCCATCGCCGTCGAGCAGACCCATAACCGGGCCGGCGGGGCCGTCCAGCCGCTGGAGGTCCTGGAGGAGCTGCGGGCCCTGGCCGACGAGGCCGGGCTCCACCTGCACTGCGACGGGGCCCGGATCTGGAACGCCTCGGTCGCCTCCGGGGTGCCCCTGGAGCGCTACGGGAGCCTGTTCGACAGCCTCTCGGTCTGCTTCTCCAAGGCCCTTGGGGCGCCCGTCGGGTCGGCCGTCGTCGGCCGCCGGGAGCTGGTCGAGCGGGCCCGGGAGGTCCGGCACCTGTACGGCGGGGCCATGCGCCAGGCCGGGGTGCTGGCCGCGGCCGCCCTGGTCGCCCTCGAGCAGATGGTCGACCGCCTGGCCGAGGACCACGCCAACGCCCGCGGCCTGGCCGAGACGGTGGCCGCGGCCGTGCCCGGCAGCATCGAGGTGGCCGCCGTCCAGACCAACATGGTCCTGCTGGCCGCCGGCCCCTTCGGCACCGACGGGCCCGGGCTGGTCGAGCGGCTGGCCGGCCTTGGAGTGCTGGCCGCCGACACCGACCCCGACCGGGTCCGGCTGGTCTTCTCCTACGAGGTCGGCCCCGACGACGCCGAGCGGGCCGCCAAGGCGGTCGTCGCCGCCGCCGGATGAGGGAGCCCACCCCCGAGCGGCCGTTCGACCTGGCCGACGTGGAGCGGGCGGCCGCCCGGATCGCCGGCCACGTCCACCGCACCCCGGTGATCACCTCGCGCCTGCTCGACCGGGAGCTCGGCTGCCAGGTGGTCGCCAAGGGCGAGCACCTCCAGCGGGTCGGGGCGTTCAAGGCCAGGGGGGCGTTCAGCGCCCTGCTCGCCCTCGACCCGGCCGCCAGGGCGGCCGGGGTCCTGGCCGTCAGCTCCGGCAACCACGGCCAGGCGGTCGCTCTGGCCGCGGCCGAGACCGGGAGCCGGGCGGTGGTGGTGATGCCGGCCGGCTCCAACCCGGCCAAGGTGGCCGCCACCCGGGCCTACGGGGCCGAGGTGATCATGGACGGGGTCACGGGGGAGAACCGCGAGCGCTTCGCGGCCGAGCTGGCCGCCGCCCGCGGCCTGCGCCTCGTCCACCCCTTCGACGACCACGACGTCATGGCCGGCCAGGGCACGGCCGCCCTTGAGCTGCTCGAGGACGAGCCCGGCCTCGACCTGGTGCTGGTGCCGGTGGGCGGGGGCGGGCTGATCGCCGGGACGGCCGCCGCCGTCAAGGGCCGCTCGCCGACCACCCGGGTGGTCGGCGTCGAGCCGGCGGCGGCCGCCGACGCCCAGGCGTCGCTGCGGACCGGTCGGCGCATCCCCCTGCCCGCGGCCCCGGCCACCATCGCCGACGGGGTCCGCAGCCTGTGCGTCGGCGAGCGGCCGTTCGAGGTCATCCGCCGCCTGGTCGACGACATCGTCACCGTCACCGACGCCGAGCTGCTCGACGCCCTGGCCCTGTGCTGGTCCCGGACCAAGCAGCTGGTCGAGCCGACGGCCGCCCTTCCCCTGGCCGCCCTCCAGACCGGCGCTGTCCGCGGGCGGCGGGTCGGGGTCGTCCTCACCGGCGGCAACGTCGACACCGCCGCCCTGACCGCCTGCCTGGCCCCGACGCGGTAGCGTGCTGGCATGGAGCAACACCTGTCGCCGGGCGCGCCCGAGCCGGCGCCCCGGTGGGCGCGCTGGTTCGTCGGGGTCTACCTGGCCCTGTTCGTGGTCTGCGGGGTGGCCGGGCTGGAGGCGTGGCCGCTGACCGGGTGGCGGCTGTTCGCCGACGCCCGCCAGGCCAGGCAGCCCGGCTTCGAGGCGGTCACGGTCGACCGGGCCGGCCGGGAGACGCCGATCCCGTTCCCCGACCTGCCGGCCGGGTACCGCGGCAACGTCCAGATCCTCAAGGGGTTCGCCCGCCTGCCGGCAGGGCGGCAGGCGGCCGTCTGCCAGGCCTGGGCCGAGGTCGTCCGGGACCGGGGCGGCGAGGTCGCCGAGGTCCGCATCTACCAGACCGTCACCGACGTGTCGCAACGCTCCGGCGACCGGGGCGCCCCGCCGGCCAGATCACTCCGCTTCACCTGCCGCCCCGGGAGCGCCGGTGCCGCCGGCTGACGGCCGGCCGGGCCGGGGGCTGCCGGCCCGGGTCGAGCGGTGGCTGTTCGCGCCCGGCGACCCGCGGCGGCTGGCCGCGGTCCGGATCGGGCTGTGCGGGCTGCTGGCGGCCCGGCTGGCCAGCGGCCCCTACCCGGTGCTGGCCACCCAGCCGCCGGCGCTGTTCCGGCCGATCTCGTTCCTGCGCCTGCTCGACCGGATGCCGTCGCCCGAGGCCGTGGCCGCCCTCCAGGCGCTCGCCCTCGGCGCGGCCGTGCTGGCCACGGTCGGGCTGCTGACCCGCTTCACCCTGCCCGTGGCCTGGCTGGCCGCCCTGCCCCTGGTCGCGATGACCTCAAGCCTCGGCAAGGTCGTCCACAACGACGTGCTCCTGCTGCTGTGCCTGCTCCCGCTCCTGCCGTCGCGGGCCGGGGCGGTCTGGTCGCTCGACGCCCGACTGCGCCCGGTGGCCCGGCCGGGGCCGGCGTTCGGCTGGCCGGTGCGGACGGCCATGGTGGTGGTGGCCGGGGCCTACTTCTTCTCCGGCCTGGCCAAGCTGCTCCACGCCGGGCCGGCCTGGGTGGCCAGCGACAACCTCCGCTGGGTGCTGTACGCCGCCAGCGACGCCCAGCCCGAGCCCAACCCGTTCGCCCTGTTCGTCGCCGACCGGCCGCTGCTCGCCCAGCTGGTCGCGGCGGCCACCCTGGCCGTCGAGCTCGGCTTCCCGCTGGTGCTGTGGCGCCCCCGGCTGGCCTGGGTGCTCGTCCCGGCCGTTGTCGCCATGCACGCCGGCATCGGCCTGGCCATGCACCTGGACTACTCGGCCATGGCCGCCACCGTGCTGGTCGTGTTCGTCGACTGGCCCGCCCTGGCCGACCGCCTCCGCGGCCCCGGCCCCGAACCCGCCGGCCGGTCCGGCCCCGTCCCAGCCGAGGAGCGACGATGACCACCGAGGCCGACCTCCTGATCCTCGGGGCGCCGGTGTGGACCGGCGACCCGGCCCGGCCCTGGGCCGACGCCGTGGCCGTGCGCGGCGGCCGGGTCGCCGCCGCCGGCCCGGAGCGGGAGGTGGCGGCGCTGCGGGGACCGGCGACCCGGGTGCTGGCCCTGGACGGCGGGCTGGTCCTGCCCGGGTTCGCCGACGCCCACGTCCACACCGCCGCCGGCGGGCTGGAGCTGGCCCAGTGCGACCTCCACGGGGTCGAGCCGCCGGCGTACCCGGCCACCGTGGCCCGCTACGCCGCCGAGCGGCCCGAGGACGCCTGGGTCATCGGCGGCGGCTGGGTGATGGACGCCTTCGGCACCGCCGGCCCCCACCGCAGCGGCCTGGACGCGGTCGTGGCCGACCGGCCGGTGCTGCTCGAGTCCACCGACGGCCACAGCGCCTGGGTCAACAGCCGGG
>JASLIH010000263.1 GCA_030152105.1 Actinomycetes bacterium | reverse complement strand
GAGCGCGGCCGCCGCCGCCAGGACGGCCAGGGCCGCCGGGAGCTCCGGGTAGATCTGGCTGCCGTAGACGGCCAGCGGCGGCGAGCACGCCAGCAGCACCGTGGCCAGGGTCGCCGTGCCCAGCGGCACGCCGAGGCGGCGCACGGCCGTCCACACCAGCAGGGCGGCCAGCAGCCCGGCCATGGCCGCCATGGCCAGCTTGGCCCCGACCCAGCCGCCGGCCGCCACCGGCCCGGCCAGCAGCAGCGGCAGCAGCGGATCGTGAGGGCTCAGCCGACGCCCGTCCGCCAGCCGCTCGGTCTGCTCGGGCAGCGCCAGCGCGTGGAACGACCGCCAGCGGCCGTCGGCCAGCTCGTCGGCGATGTCCAGGTCTCGGTCCTCGGCCAGGCTGATGGCGGTGAGCAGGTACTGCGGCTCGTCGGCGGTGGTCCGGGTCGGATGGGTCGCCGGCACCAGGATCCCGGCGGCAGCGGCCACAAAGGCCAGCACCCCGACCAGGACCATCACCCGCCAGACCCGCCCCGCCTGCACCGGCGCAGCCCCGACCGGCGCAGCCCCCACCGGCTCAGCTCCCGCCGGTCCAGCCCTCGCCGGTCCAGCCCTCGCCGGTCCAGCCCCCGCCGGTCCAGCCCCCGCCGGTCCAGCCCCCACCGGCTCAGCCCCCGCCGGCCCGGCCCCCAGCCACCCGGTCCGCTGCCGGGTCCCCCGGTGGGGGAGCGTAGCCGATCGCCGGAGGCGGGGGATCCGGTTGTCCACAGCCCCGGATGCCGCCGGCTTGTCAGGTGGGGGCATTGCCTCGGCGAACAACCAGGAACCAGGTCAGGACCCCGGACAGGGCCAGCAGGAACAGGGCGGCCAGGCTGGCGTCGGCCAGGTAGGCGTCCTCGGTGGCGTTCCAGATGCGGGTGGCCAGGGTCTCGAACCCGGGTGGGGCCAGGAGCAGGGTCGCGGGCAGCTCCTTCATGGTGGAGAGCAGCACCAGGCCGGCCCCGGCGAGGAGGCCGGGGGTGGCCAGGGGCAGGTCGACGGTGCGCAGGCGCCGGAGGCGGCCGGCGCCGAGGGTGCGGGCGGCGTCGTCCAGGCGGGAGGGGACGCCGGCCACGGCCACCTGGCCGGCTCGCAGGGCCTGGGAGCCGAAATGGACGACGTAGGCGAACACCAGCAGGGCCTCGGTCTGGTAGAGGGCGGCCAGAGGCCAGGGGGCCTGGAGGGTCCAGAAGGCGAGGGCGAGGGCGACCACCAGGCCGGGGAGGGCGAACCCGCCGACGATGACGGCGTTGGCCGCGCCGGCCAGGCGGCTGGCGTGGCGAACGGTCAGATAGGCCACCGGCAGCACGGCGGCCACCGCGACCAGCGCCGCCAGGACGGCCATGGCGGCGGTGTGGGCCGCCGGCAGGGCCAGCTCGCCGGCGTCGGTGACCAGCGCCCCGGCCCGGGTCGAGCCGGCCGCCAGCCCTCGGACGGCCCAGAAGGCCAGCACCCCGACCGGGGCCACCAGGGCCAGGCCGACGACCCCGGCGACCAGGGCGACGGCCGCCGCCCGCCAGCGGCCGAGCGGGACCCGCAGCGAGCGGGCCCCGGCGGCCAGCCGGCCCGGCCCGGCGCCCCGGGTGGCCGACCGCTCGGCCGCCACCACCGTCACGGCCAGCAGCCCCAGCAGGAGGCTCTGGGCGAGCGCCCCGGACCGGTCGAAGACCCGCGAGGCGTAGATGGAGCTGGTCAGGGTCTGGTAGCGCAACAGCTGGACGGCCCCGAAGTCGCTGATCGTGTAGAGGAAGACCAGCAGCGTCCCCGCCCAGACGGCCCCGGCCGCCTGGGGCGCCACCACCGTCCGGAACACCGCCGCCGGGCCGCGGCCGAGCAGCCGGGCGCTCTCCTCCAGCGACGCCGGGAGCTGGCCCAGGCGGGCCGCTACCGGCAGGTACACGTACGGGTAGGTGAACAGGGTGAGCACGTACAGCGCGCCCCAGAACCCCTCGAATGCGGGTAGCCGCGCCACCCCGACGGGCTCGAGCAGCCCGGCCAGCAGCCCCCCGGGGGCGAACGCGGCCACCAGCGCGAACGCGGCGATGAACGACGGCATCACCAGCGGCAGCGGCAGCAGCAGGCGGGCCGCCCGGCGCCCGGGCAGGTCGGTCCGGGCCACCAGCCAGGCCAGCGCGGTCCCGAGCACCGCCGAGGCGGTGGCCACCGAGACGCCGAGGAGCAGGGTCCGGGCCAGCGGGACAACGGTGGCGCCAGAGGTCCAGGCGGCCAGCGTCCCCCCCTCGGTCAGCCCCCGGACGGCCAGGTAGGCCAGGGGGGTGGCGAACAGGCAGGCGACCAGCGCCGACACCGCGGCCAGCGGGACCGGGGTCCTCCGGCGGTCCGCCCCGGGCCCGGAGAGGCGGGGCCGGCGCTCAGACGCCGTCGAAGCCACTGGTCCGGATCAGCTCCACCGTGCGCTCCAGGCCGCCGCCGAGGGCGTCGACGTCGTAGTCGGGGGAGTGCAGGCTGGCCAGCGGGGGCAGCCCGGAGGCGGCGGGCACGCCGGCGACCAGTGGGTATTCGAAGGTCTGGTCGCTGAAGTAGCGCTGGGACTCCTCGGTGAGCAGGAAGTGCAGGAAGCGGGAGGCCTCCTCGGTCTTGTCGCTGCCGGCCAGCACGCTGGCCGTCGACGGGATCACCAGGGCGCCGACGTCGCCGTCGGCGAAGGTGTGGTTGCGGCTCGGGGTGCCGGGGCTCTCCTGCTGGAAGCGGTAGTTGTAGTAGTGGTTGACCAGGCCCATCGCGACCTCGCCGCGGCTGACCGCCTCGACGATGGCGTTGTTGTTGGCGTAGGTCCGGGGCTTGTTGGCCACCATCGCCTTCAGCCAGGTCTGGGTGGCGTCTTCCCCCTCGAGCTGCCGCATGGCGGTGACGAAGTCCTGGAAGGAGCCGTTGGCGGGGGCGATGGCGACCTTGCCGGCGAAGCGGTCGCCGGTCAGGTCCAGCACCGAGTCGGGCAGCTCGGCCTCGGTGACCTGCTCGGAGTTGTAGACCAGGACCCGCTGGCGTCCCGAGATGCCGACCCAGCGGCCGTCGCCGTTGCGGAAGCGGGTGTCGACCTTGCCGAGCACACCGGCGTCCAGCTGGCCGAGGCGCCCCTTGCCGGCCAGGAAGCCGGTCGCCCCCGGGCTCTGGGAGAGGAACACGTCGGCCGGGGTCCGGTCGCCCTCCTCGTCCAGCAGTAGGGCCAGCTCGGCCGAGTCGCCGTACTTGACGTCGATGGCGATGCCCGTCTCCTTGTTGAACCTCTCCAGCAGGGGCCCGATCAGGTTCTGGGTGCGCCCGGAGTAGATGGTCAGGGCGTCGCGGTCGCTGCCGCAGCCGGCCAGCGCCAGGGCGAGCAGCAGGGCGAGGGCGACGACGGTGCTCTTGCGGGACATCCGGCCTCCATGTTTAGGTTCGCCTAAATCCTAGCCGCCGGCTGGCCGCCGGCCAAGTCGAGGAGTGAGCAGCCCGCGATGGCTCTCCGCCTGCCCGCACCGCCCCGGCCGCCCGGCCACGGACCCACGGCCGGTCCGGGGCCGGTGGTGGTGTTCCTGCCCGCCCACGACGAGGAGGCGACGGTCGCCGACGTGGTCGCCAGGGTGCCCGAGCTGGTGCTGGGCCGCCGGGTGGAGTGCCTGGTGGTCGACGACGGCTCCGGCGACCGGACGGCCGAGCTGGCCGCCGGGGCCGGCGCGACCGTGCTCTGCGGGGCGGCCAACCGCGGGCTGGGGGCGGCCGTCCGGACGGGCCTTGCCGCCGCCGTCCAGCGGGGGGCGGCGGCGGTCGCCTTCTGCGACGCCGACCGCGAGTACGACCCGGCCGAGCTGGAGCGGCTGGTCGCGCCCATCCTGGAGGGGCGGGCCGACTACGTGGTCGGCTCCCGGTTCGCCGGCCAGATCCGGCGCATGCTGCCCCAGCGCCGCCTCGGCAACCTGGCCCTCACCGGGCTGCTCCGGTTCGTGGCCAGGGCCCCGATCGGCGACGGCCAGAGCGGCTTCCGGGCCCTGTCGGGAGCGGCCGCGGCCGACGCCGAGATTGTCCACGACTACAACTACGCCCAGGTCCTCACCCTCGACCTGCTGGCCAAGGGCTACCGCTACCTGGAGGTCCCGATCGGCTACCAGTACCGCACCAGCGGCCGGTCCTTTGTCAGGCCGCTGCGCTACCTGCGCCAGGTCGTCCCGGCGGTCTGGCGCGAGCTCAACCGGCCCGAGCGGGGCCGCCGGCCCCTGCTAGTCCTCGACCACGTGGCTGGCGAAGGACTCGCGGGCGGCCGACCAGGCGGCG
This sequence comes from Actinomycetes bacterium, assembly GCA_030152105.1. The sequence goes on along the minus strand of JASLIH010000263.1, from coordinate 1,139 downwards.
TGGTCGAAGGCGCCGTCCGGGGCTAGGGCGTCGGCCGCCGCCCAGGCCATGGCCAGGGCGTGGTGGGTGTTGTCGTGCACGAACAGGCCGAGGCGGCCGAAGCTGAGCAGGGCCGGCTGGGCGGCCGCCCAGGCGTCCAGGGCCTGGAACGGGGTCATGTAGCCGGCCCGGTAGACCGGGTACACGTTGGGCAGGCGGCGGACGGCGACCCGCCGGACCGGTCCCGGCTCGGGCAGGCCGCGGTCGGACAGGGCCGCCCGGGCCAGCCCGGCCAGCCGGTCGTTGCCGGCCCGCCACAGCCCGCCGCCGCGCGAGCAGGGCAGCTCGGCGCAGAGCACCGTCCGGCTCGGCGGGTCGTCGCCGTCGCGGTAGTTGGCCGGCTCCGAGACCCGGCTCACCGGGGTGCCGGGGTCGGGCAGGTAGTGGGCGTCGTAGTCGCTGTAGCGGCCCCCGTCCAGGACCAGGTAGACGAGCACCATGGCCCGGAAGCCGAGCTGGCCGGCCGCCTCGAGCACGGCCGGGGACGGGGCCGGGTCGGTCATCGTGGCCAGGGTGGGCAGGGGGACGGTCGACCACACCCGCCGGGCCGCCAGCCGCCCCCCGCCGGCCAGGGTGACCGTCGCCCCATCGGGGCCGAGCTCGACCCGCTCGGCCGCGGTCCGGTAGCGCAGCTCGGCCCCCGCCTCGGCGGCCTCGGTGGCCAGGCGCTCGCAGATGGTCCCGAAGCCGTCCCTGGGGTACCAGAACCAGGGGCCGTCGCGGCGGGCGCCCCGGGCCACCCGGGCCAGCAGCCGGCCCGGGGAGCCGGCCGACACCCGGCGGCGGGCCTGCTCGCCGGCGAGCTCGTCGGGGTCGAGACCCCAGAGCTTGCGGGCGTAGGGGAAGTAGAAGCGCTGGCACATGGTCGGCCCCAGCCCGGCCCGGAGGGTCTCGGCGAAGGTGTCGGCCCGGGGCCGCCGGGCCCAGGCGGTGGCGGCGTCGACGGCCACCCCGGCCGCGAACGACGGCGGCAGCCGCCGGGCCAGGTCGGCCGGGCGCAGCGGGAACCGGATCCAGCGGCCCTCCAGGTGGATGCGGCCGTTGCGGGGCCGGCGCTGGAGGTCGTCGCCGAGCAGGCCGCGCAGGTCCCCGAGGATGCG
>JASLIH010000223.1 GCA_030152105.1 Actinomycetes bacterium | reverse complement strand
GGGCTCCTGTTCGCCGGCGCCTTCGGCATCGCGCTGGTGTCGCTGGCCGACACCATCTCCACCGCGTCCGCCTTCGCGGCCCGAAGCGGCGACGAGGTGAACGGGCAGCAGGAGATGATCGGGATCGGCGCGGCCAACCTCGCGGCCGGCCTGTTCCAGGGCTTTCCCGTCAGCACCAGCGGATCGCGCACCGCGGTGGCCGAGCGGGCCGGAGCCAAATCCCAGGTGACCGGCCTGGTGGGGGCGGCAGCCATCCTGCTCATCCTGCTGTTCCTCCCGGGCTTGCTGCGCGACCTGCCCCAGCCCACGCTGGCCGCGGTGGTGATCGCCGCGTCGCTGTCGCTGGCGGACATCCCCGAGACGCTGCGGTTGCGACGGATCCGGCGCACGGAGTTCCTGCTCAGCATGGCCGCCTTCCTCGGCGTCGTGCTCCTGGGCGTGCTGCCCGGCATCGCGCTGGCCGTGGCCCTGTCGATCGGCAACGTCTTCCGCCGGGCCTGGTGGCCGTACCAGACCACCCTCGGGCGGGTCCCGGGCCTGGCCGGCTACCACGACGTGACCAGCTACCCCGAGGCCAACCTGATGCCGGGCTGTGTCATCTTCCGGTTCGACGCTCCCCTGTTCTTCGCCAACTCGCGCACCTTCCGGGAGCAGATCCGGGCCATCGCGGCGCGTGAGCCCCGCCCGCGCTGGATCGTGGTCGCCAGCGAGCCCATCACCGACGTGGACACGACCGCGGCCGACATGCTGGAAGAGCTGGACGAGGAGCTGAACGCCCGCGGCATCAGCCTGGTCTTCGCCGAGATGAAGGATCCGGTCCGCCACAAGGTCGAGCGCTACGAGCTCACCGACACGATCGACCCGCGGCACTTCTTCCCTACGATCACGCAGGCGATGAAGGAGTACCAGCGCCAGACTGGGGCCGAATGGCAGCCGCCGACCTCCTGACCGACGCCCGCGCCGGGGACGAGGCCGCCTTCGAGGGTCTGGTCGAGCCGCACCGGCGGGAGCTGCGGGTGCACTGCTACCGGATGCTGGGCTCGCTCGAGGACGCCGAGGACCTGGTCCAGGAGACGTTCCTGCGGGCCTGGCGCCACCTCGGCGGCTTCGAGGGCCGCTCCTCGCTGCGGGCCTGGCTGTACAAGATCGCCACCAACGCCTGCCTGGACGCGCTCGACGGCCGCGCCCGCCGGGTTCTGCCCCCGGACCTGCGCCCACCCGCGGGGGCGGACGCGGACCTCCCGCCCCGCACGGACGTGGCCTGGCTCCAGCCGTTCCCCGACCAGCTGCTGGAGCCCGCGGACGCGGTGGTGGCCCGTGAGACCATCGAGCTGGCCTTCCTGGCCGCACTCCAGCACCTGCCGCCCGCCCAGCGAGCGGTGCTGATCCTCCGGGACGTGGTCGGCTGGCCGGCCAAGCAGGCGGCGGAGCAGCTCGGCCTCAGCGTGGCCGCCGCCAACAGCAACCTGCACCGCGCCCGGGCCGCGCTGCGCGCCCAGCTGCCGGCGGACCGGTCCGACTGGCGGCCGCCGGCCCCGCCGAGTGAGGACGAGCAGGTCGTGGTCCGCCGCTACATGGACGCGCTGGAGCGGGCCGACCTGGAGGGCATCGCCAAGCTGCTGGCCGACGACGTCCGCGCCTCCATGCCCCCGTGGCCCATCTGGTTCCAGGGCCGCGACGCGGTGCTCTCGGCCCTGGCCGCCAGCTGGGACCCCGGCCGGCCCGGCTACGTCGGGCGGTTCCGCACGCTGGCGGTCGGGGCCAACCGCCAGCCCGCGGGGGCGTGCTACACCCGGATGCCCGGCGATGCCGAGTACCGGCCCTTCGCCCTGGGCGTGCTGCGGATCGAGGGCGGCGTCGTCGCCGAGACCGTCTCCTTCCACGACGTGCGGCTCTTCGAGCTCTTCGGCCTCCCGGCCACGCTGCCACCGTAGGTCTGAACACTTTTCCGGCGGGCGGCCGTCTCAACCTCCGACACCATGGCAACCCCCAGGAGGAAGAACTCATGGCCCGGCTCATCTACTCGACCATCCAGTCGCTCGATGGCTATATCGAGGACGTCGACGGCCACTTCGACTGGTCCGAGCCCGACGAGGACGTCCACCAGCACTTCAACGACCTCCTCCGTCCGGTGGGCACCTTCCTGTACGGCCGCCGGATGTACGAGACGATGGCCGTCTGGGAGACCGAACCGGCCCTCGCGGCCGGGCCGCCGGTGATCGCCGACTTCGCCAAGATCTGGCAGGCGGCCGACAAGATCGTGTACTCCACCACGCTCGACCGCCCGGTGACGGCCCGGACCCGCATCGAGCGGTCCTTCGACCCCGACGCGGTCCGGGAGCTGAAGGCCTCGGCCGACCGCGACCTCGAGATCGGCGGGGCGCACCTGGCCGCCCAGGCTCTCCGGGCCGGGCTGGTCGACGAGGTCGGCCTGATGCTTGCCCCCGTCGTGGTCGGCGGGGGCAAGCAGGCCATCCCGGACGGCGTGCGGCTGGGGCTGGAGCTGGTCGACCTGCGCCGCTTCCCGAGCGGCATGGCCTACCTGGCCTACCGGGTCACCGACCCCGATCCAGCGAGAACTCCAGGATCTGGGTGAGCCGCACGTTGTTGCCCGACGGGTCGCGGAACGAGGTGTCGATCCCGTAGGGCTGCTCGGTGGGCGGGTCGTTGAACTCCACGCCTCGGGCCGACAGCTCGTCGTAGGACGCCTGGCAGTCGTCGGTCTCCAGGAACAGCGTCCCGCCCACGCCCTTGGCCACCAGCTCCGCAAGCTGGGCGCTGGTGGCCTCGTCGAGCATGGGCGGGCCGGGGATCTTCATCAGCACCAGGCCGATCTCGTCCTGCCCGGGCGGGCCGACGACCAGCCAGCGGAAGTCCCACCCCTCGACGGTCGTGTCGGCCCGCACCTCCCACCCGAGCTTGCGGGTGTAGAACGCGAGCGCCGCGTCGTGGTCATGCACCCAGAACTGGACGTTGGCGAACTTGATCATCGCTCCTCCTTGGTCCCGGCCGACGTTAAGGAGGTTTCGGGAGGCCCGGCTTCTCGAAATGTGCGGTTCTCGCGGCGGCCGTAGGCCTGGGCCATGCACAGGGGGATGCGGATCAGCCGGCGGGCGGGCGGGAACGACTCCCGGTAGGCGAGGGGCGGCAGGCCGTAGACGCGGCGGAAGCTGGTCGTGAACGAACCGACGCTGGTCAGCCCCACCGCGAAGCAGATCTCGGTGACCGGCCGGTCGGTGTTGCGCAACAGGGCCGCGGCTCGTTCCAGCCGCCGGGTCAGCAGGTACTGGTGGGGCGCCTCGCCGAAGGCCCGCCGGAACTCCCGGCTGAAGTGGGCGGGCGAGAGGCCGGCGGCCCGGGCCAGGTCGGACACGGTCAGCGGCTCGAAGTAGTAGCCGTCGGCGAGGTCCTTGGCCCGGAGCAGGTGGCGGACGGGGGGCACCATCGCCCCCAGCCTGCCACCGCCGCCGCCCTGTTCGGCCCCCCGGGGATCGGCCCTACCGCCGGACGAGGTCCTCGAGCTGGTTGTAAGCGATCTGGAGGCCGCCCTCCATGCCCGACTCGATGATGGCGTCGCGCTGCTCGAGGTTGATGCACTGGATCAACAGCGTCAGCGTGGTGACGCCGTCGACCTCGTCGAGGGTGACCACGTTCACCGTGGGGACCGCGTCGGGGTCGGGGACCGGCGCGCCCTCGAACACCTCGGTGGAGACCAGCCGGTGCGGCGGGTCGATCTCGCGGTACTCGCCGTGGAAGCCGACCTCCATGCCCTCGTCCCGGGTGACGAAGCGCCAGCGGCCGCCGACCTTGAGGTCGATCTCGCAGGCGAGCCATTCGGCGGGGCCGAAGCTCCACCATTGCTTGACCAGGTCGGGGGTGGTGTACGCCTTGAACACGAGCTCGGCGGGGGCGTCGAAGACCCGGGTGATGACGATCTCGGTGTCGGACGGCGTGGTGATGACGGCCGAGCCGTGCCGG
>JASLIH010000017.1 GCA_030152105.1 Actinomycetes bacterium | reverse complement strand
GCGCTATTACCGTCACATGAGGTGATCAGCTGACAGACGGCCCTAGGCGGGCGTGCTGCCGATGCGTTGTGCCTGGTGGAGCTGAGGGGATTTGAACCCCTGACCCCTTGCATGCAATTGACGAGCCGGCCGATCGCGCCTCAGTGCGTAGCCACTCGTTGCTCTCTGTCAGCGCTGGTCAGCACACCGAATGTGACTGGCCCCTCGATGCATTGCTGCCCGCGGAGGAGGGGTGGAGTCAGAGCAGAGCGGGGCGGGGGCGGTCATTCGTTGCCCAGCTACTTGTCGTTGCGCTGCTGGCGGTGGGCCGTGATCAGACCCGCCTCCCATCCTGGAGCGCGTCCACCGGCTGGCGGAGTGATGGTGTCGGTTGGGAGCCCACTGCGGGCGAGCAGCCAGGAGATCACCGAGTTGGAGTTCCACATCTCGCCCGTCCCGAGTTCGTCTCGGCCCCAGACCGGTCTGGGCAGGGACCCCACGAGGTCGAGAAGACGTCGCGCCACCAGTGGGTCGTCGCTCAAGGGTTGGGGGCTGGCGACCGCCTCGTCGGCATCCGCGATGGTCCCCTCGCGCCATCGGCGCACCTCGTAGCGGAACACGCGCCAGCGTGCCATCCGGCGGCTCCCGACGGGACCCTGGACGACCACGCCGCGCGTTGCACTCTCCTGGTCAGGGATCGGCCAGCAGTTCTCGATGATGAAGCGCCCCTCAGGGACGCGCACCTGGAGCGCGGAGTGGTAGAGGTCGAGCGGTCGCCGCCGCTCCACGAGCGCGTGGAGGGCCTCGTAGATGCGTCCGTTCAGCCGTACGAACCGGCCACCGGCGCCGAGTGGTAGCCAGTACAGCTCGATGCTGACCCGGGAATCCTGCCGCGGGGACCAGCACTGGGACACACCAATGGACCTCGGCTGGGTCATAGCGTCCATGACCGCCTCCTGCTGATCATGCCTGCATCGACACCGCGACGGTTGCCGCCGACAGCGCTTCCGGTCAGCGGCGAACGCCCCTGGGAGCAGGGACCTCGACGGCGTCGGGCCGGGGGCGTTCCCCTGCCAACGTCTTGGGGGCCACCAGCACGGCCCTGGTGCTGGTGGCCACAGACTTGGCCGCTGCCGCGGTCAGATGAGCCAGCGGTTACGGTGGACGAAGGGCACTCTTGCCCACAGCCGGCCCAGCCCCCAGGTGTGGCCGGCGTAGGTCACCGCCAACGCGATCAGGGCCAGGGCGTAGATGAGGTGGTAGTCGACCATCGGGTTGGTCGACATCGACGGCTCCCCGGCCGAGGTGAACCTGGCCAGCGGCCACTCCGCCGCCCACATCCCCAGCATCATCAGGCTGCCGCTGACCGCCGCGACCCGCAGCCCGATCCCGAAGATGAGGGCGAGGCCGATGCCGAGCAGGCCGACCATGAACAGCCAGTCGGCCCAGGGGGTCCCGGCCCAGCTGTGGAAGGTGGCCTCGAAGGGACCGACAGCGACGTTGCTGAGGAACCCCTTGGTCGGTGAGCCGCCGTTGATCCAGGCCCTGGCGGACGGGGTGGCATAGCCGAGCCCGAAGGTCTTGTCCAGGAACGCCCAGAGGAACTCCAACCCGACCACCACCCGGAACACGGCCAGGAACCTGGCCGCACCGGCGGTGATGCTCCTTCCAGGGGCGGGGTCGGTCCGGGCTGCCGCCCGCGCCGAGCCGTCCAACCGCATCGACTCACCAATAGCCATATCATGCCTCCTGCTTCTTGCTTGTTCTCTGTCAGCAGTGTCGCGGTACCGCCGAGCCTGGACATGAGCCGAACGGCCCCCAACCCACGGGCCTACTGGCCAGCCTCGGTCCCCCATCCCGCCCAGGGGGTGCGAGTGCATCGCCAGCGGCAACCGGTGTGCATCAGCGAACAGCTGCTTGGACCCAGCTCAGCTCGACAGTCCGATTAGGAGGGGCCGGCTGCTCTGGCCAGCCGCGCGGCCTCGGCTGCGCCTTCGGTCCAGGGCTCGCCATGGCCGGGCAGGAGGATGTCAGCCGGGAGCCTGTCCAGGACGTCGAGTGACCCAAGCGCCTGCGGAGTGTCGCGGTTGAGACCCGACGGCATGATCTGCGGGCCGACCCGGCCGGTCAACGGATTCCTGGTCGCCAGCACGTCCCCGGTCAACAGCACCCGCCGCCCCTCCAACAGCAGCGCCGCGCTCCCTGGGGTATGGCCGGGCGCATGCACCACCCGAGGCCGGCCCGGCACCTCCAGCATCTCGCCATCGGCGAAGGTGGACACCTCCCGGATCGGGATCAGCCTGGTCGCACCACGGCGCGTCAGCGAGAACAGGGTCCGGTAGAACTCGACCCGCAGCAGATACGACCTCGCCTTGCCGTCGTTCTTGCCGGGCTTAGCACCCTTGGCCACGGCGGCGTCGGCCTGGTGGATCCAGACCGGCGCGCCGGTGGTGCTGCGGGCGCGTTCGGCGAAGCCGGTGTGGTCGCTGTGGGCGTGGGTGATCAGCACGGCCTCCAGGTCCTCCAGCCGACGACCCAGAGCCGGCAACGTCTGCACCAGGAGATCCCAGTCGCGCGGTGCTCCGGCGTCGACGAGGACGAGCTTGCCGCCGTCCTCGATCAGGTAGAAGTTGCAGACGCCCGGTGTCAGCCGGTGAACGCCCTCCCCGATCTGCACTGCTCACCTCCGGCCCGCGATCCTCGGGTCAGGCAGCATATCCCCGACTCGCGAAGGACGCGACGACCTGCCAGATCTCACCCGGCGCCCGCTCGGATCGGCCGGTCAAGGGCCTCGGCGGCCCGACCCGACACATGCGCCTGCCGACCCGTGAGGTCGGGGACATCGAGATGCCGAACTCCGATAGTCCAAGGCGGGGCGCGAACCACGCGATCGTTGCCGGTTCCTGTTCCACCAGCGACATCCCTCCCTCAAGAAGCTGGTCACCTTGGCCTCGTTCCCTGGCTTGGCCGCCAGTCGAACAAGCAGTCCCACGGTCACCATGTTGCTCTCCTCTCGAAGGAGGTGCGGCGGCCTCGGTCAGACACAGACCGTGATCCGGGCATCCCTACTGTGCGGCGGGACGCGCTTCGAAGGGCTGCCGCCAATGGGCGCGACGTACCCCCCATGGGAGAGGCACCTGTGGCATGGCTCGACGGTCGTTCGCCTCGTCGCGGGCTGGAGCTTGATTGCTCGCCTTGAGAGGAGCGGTGCTATCCCCAGAAGAGGGAGAGGGGGTCCTGGTCGATCTCCTTGAGGAGCTCGTCGAGCTGGAGGGTGGGGTCGAGGTGGTCGTAGCGATGCCAGCGTCGGTTACGATCCGCCCAGTACAGGGTCCAGGTGCCCGCGGAAGCGTCGTAACGAAGTTGGGCGATCGGCAGGCGGGTCCACGCACCCGGCCCCCCCTGCCACAACGGCCGGTGCTCAACGATCGTGATCGTGGAGGCCCAGATTCTAACCTCCAGGCGAACCTGGTCCCGGGCCTCGGCGGGGACGCGCTGGTCGCAGAATCGGCGGACCCTGGCGACCGCCGGGTCCCACACGCGGGCGTCGCGGGCGACCATGAAATCACCCTAGCGGCTTTAATCCCAGAGGTGCAGCGACATCGGGCGCGTCCCCCACCGACGCAAGCGCCGACACCTCTTGACGACCAGGCCCAAGCAGCGCTGACCGGGAACTGTGCTGCTCACGCTGATGACCTCCGCGGTCCAGCTGGTGGTGACCGTTGCGCCCACGCAGGTGAACTTCAGGTGAAACCAGCTATGGACAGGGACCCTTGCGTGGCCTACCTGTCAGCGTGAGCCCGCAGGATCGATGGCCGCAGCCTCCGTTCCGGCGTGGCGGACGGTGAACGCCAAAAAGATCTGGGAGAACCCCCGGAACAACGCCAAGAACCCCACCCAGAACAAGATCAGATACGTCCGCTGCGCCAACGCAAACACCCGATCCGACCCCGACACCCAAAACGCCAACAACACCAACAACACCCCAGTAACCAGATTC
>JASLIH010000207.1 GCA_030152105.1 Actinomycetes bacterium | reverse complement strand
CCGCAGGTCGGCCTTTCCCCCAAGGTCGACCACCCCGGCCCGCCGCCTCCCGGCGACCATCGCCGTCAGCGCCCGCTCGTCGGCGCTCCCCGTGACCACCACCCGCCGCCCGCCGCCGACCAGCGCGTCGACCAGTGCCGCGTGCCGCTCCGGGGCCCACGCCCGGGCCGGCACCGACGCCCCCGGGTGCACGACCACATAGCCGCCGGCACCCAGGTCGGGCACGTCGGCGGCCACCTCCCGCCGGACCCGGAGCGATCCGTCGTCCCCCTCCGGGAGCCGGTAGCCGAGGGTCGCGACCAGCGACAGCCCCCGCTCGACCTCGTGCAGGTCCTCGTCGACCCGGTGGCGCACGTCCAGCAGCGCCCCCGGGTAGTCAACGCTGACCGCCGCGATGGTCGGCACCCCAGCCAGCCGCAGCAGCAACGCCAGCGGCAACGGGCTCTGATGGAACGAGGTCAGCACCACCGCCTGGTCGATCGCCAGATAGGTCAGCCGGTCCACCAGCTCCTCGACGCCCCTGCGGGTGACCGGCTCGGGCTCCGGGTCGATCCAGCCGGCGTGGGAGACCACCACCTCGTCCACCCCGGGAAGCAGCTCGCCGGCCTCCCGCCCCCGCGGCCCGCACAGCAGCGTCACCCGCCCCGCCCCGGCCGCCACCGCCCGCACCGCCGGCCCGGCCAGCAGCACGTCGCCGACGCTGTCCTGCCTGGCCACCAGCACATGCCGGCTCACGGCCGGCCCTCCGGCGCCCCCAGCACCAGCTCGACCGCGCTCAGCAGGTCGGGAGCGACCGCGGGGGCCGCCACCACCTCCTCGGCCCTTGTCACCGGCGTCGGCACCAGCACCGCCCGGGCCCCGGCGGCCCTGGCCGCCTCCACGTCGGCCCCGACGTCCCCGATGACCACGCAGTCCCGCGCCTCGACCCCCAGCGCCGTCGCCGCCGCCTCGATCAGCCCCGGCGCGGGCTTGCGGCACCCACACCTGTCCCCCGGCCCGTGGACGCAGACCAGCCATGGGCCCAGCGGTCCCAGCAGCTCCTCGACCCGCCGGTTGACCGCCTCCACCTGCTCGACCCGCAGATACCCCCGCCCGACCCCACTCTGGTTGGACACCACCGCCGTCGGCACCCCGGCCGCCCGCACCCGCTCGACCGCCTCCCGAGCCCCCGGCATCAGCACAACCCGCCCCGGATCCCCGTTGTAGGGCACGTCAGCCACCAGCGTCCCGTCCCGGTCGAACAACACCGCCTTGGGTGGGGAAGACATGGGCCGATCAGCGGATCCGGAGGTCACCGGTCGGCCAGCAAGTCGGGGCGCACGCTCCCGATCAGCCAGCCTCCAGGGCAGCCGGACCCACCCCGACAGCCAGTACCAGGTCGCCACCGGCGGCATCAGCACGCTGGTCGCGCTCATCTTCGCGATCTCACCGGCCGACCGAGGCCCTGGAACGATCCGAGCCAGCGCCAGCTCCACCGTCCCCGCCAGCCACCCGGCGCCGGCCAGCCCCGCGACCCACCGAGCCCGCAGAGCCCGCCGAGCCACAACCCAGGCCCCGAGCCCCACCAGCCCCGCGCCCGTCACCGCCAGGTGCCGCGCCCGCCGGCCGCGAGGGACCCCGGCCGAGGCCCGCCACCCCCGCCCGTGCACCCCCCGCATCAGGGCGTCGTCCGCGTTGCCCGCCTGGACCCGCAGGCTGACCGTTCCCCCGGCCACCCGGACCGGATGGGTGACCACCCGCCGCCCGGGAACGATCCGGTACCCGGACCGGACCACCCGCAGCCCGAGGTCGGCGTCCTCCCGGTAGGCCCGCGGGAACCGCTCGTCGAACCCCCCGACCTCCTCGAGCACCGAGCGGCGATAGGCCATGTCGGCGGTGGCCCAGCGAGCCGTCTCCAGCCCCCGGACGTTCCGCTCCCAGTCGGTCGGCCGCCGCCCGGCCGGCATCGGCACCCGGACCAGCCCCTGACTGGCCGCGACCTCCGCCCCCAGCCCGTCAAGGTCGTGAGCCAGGTCGGCCAGCCACGAGAGTCCAGGGACCACGTCGTCGTCCAGGAACGCGACCCACTCGGCCGACGCCCGACGCCAGCCGAGGTTCCGGGCCGCCGCCGGCCCGGCGCCCCGCCCGGGGAGCACCGTGACCCCGGCCACCCCGCCCAGCGGCAGCGCCCGCGACCGGTCCCGCCGGTCGTCCACCACCAGCAGCTGCCCCGGCCGTGGGCCGCCGGCGGCGGCCAGCGCCTCCAGCAGTCGCCGGAGGCTGTCCCGCCCTACCGTTGGAATGACGACGTCGAAGGTCATGGCCTCGTGAAGGCGGCTCGCCGGATCAGGAACGGCCCGAGGGCGAGGACGTCCACCGGAGCCGACCCGAAGCACTCGAGCGCGTCGCGGGGGTCGTCGACCATCGGCCGGCCGGCGGTGTTAAGGCTGGTGTTGACCACCACCGGCACGCCCGTGCGCCGCTCGACGGCCTCCAGCAGCGCGGCGACCAGCGGCTCGTCGGCCCGGTCGACGGTCTGGATGCGGGCGCTGCCGTCGACGTGGACCACCGCCGGGATCCGCTCGCGCCAGGCCGGCCGCACCCGGTGGGTGAACAGCATGTAGGGGCTGGGCATGGGGCCTTCGAAGATCTCGCCGGCCCGCTCGGCCAGGACCATCGGGGCCACCGGCCGGAACTGCTCGCGGCCCTTGACGTCGTTGAGCCGCTCCAGGTTGGCCGCCCTGGTGGCGTTGGCGAGCAGGCTGCGGTGCCCGAGGGCGCGTGGCCCGTACTCGCTGCGGCCCTGGAACCAGGCGACCACCCCGTCGGCGGCGACCACCTCGGCGACCGCGCCGGCCAGGTCGGGCGGGCGCTCGTAGGCGACCTTGGCCGTGGCCAGCCAGGCGGCCAGCTCGTCGTCGGTCCAGCCGCGTCCGAGGGCGGCCGTCGGCATGGGCGCGACCCGGTCGCCGAGGACGTGGGCGACGTGCATGGCCGCGCCGAGGGCGGTGCCGGCGTCCCCGGCGGCGGGCTGCACCCAGATGCGCTCGAACGGCCCCTGCTCGGCCAGGACCGAGTTGGCCACGCAGTTGAGCGCGACCCCGCCGGCCATGGTCAGGTCGCGGTCGCCGGTCTGGGCGTGCAGCCAGCAGGCCAGCTCGAGCAGGACCTCCTCGAGGCGGAGCTGGACGCTGGCCGCCAGGTCGGCGTGCTCGGCCGTCCACTCCTCGTCCCGGCCGCGCCGCTTGGCCAGGGTGTTGAGCTCGATCGGAGCCACGGTGAAGCCGCCGTCGCCGGTCACCCTGACCGCTTCGCGCAGCTCCCGGAGGTAGGCGGGCCGGCCGTAGGCGGCCAGGGCCATCACCTTGTACTCGTCCGAGGAGCGCCGGAACCCGAGGTGGTCGGTGACCTCCTCGTACAGCAGGCCGAGGGAGTGGGGCAGCTGCTGGGCGGCCAGGACCTCCAGGTCGCCGTCGACCGAGCGGCCGGCCAGGTGGGAGGCGGCCTCCCCGCGCCCGTCGAGCACCAGCACGCTCGAGGAGCGGTAGGGGGCGGCCAGGTGGGCCGAGGCGGCGTGGGCGACGTGGTGGGGGACATAGCGGACACAGGCCGGGTCGAGGCCGGGCAGGGCCGAGCGCAGGAACAGCGGGGCCCGCTGGGCGTACAGGGTCCGCAGGCCCTCCCAGGTGTCCTCGGTGACGTCAGGCCCGGCCGGCGGGGCCAGGGCCGGGTCGTAGGAGTAGGCGACCGCGTCCAGGTCGTCGGGGGACAGGCCAGCCTCGGCCAGGCACCAGGCGGCCGACCGCTCCGGCAGCTCCCAGGTGGCGAACGGCACCGGCAGCTTGCCGTGCTTGCGCCGGGTGAAGCGTTCCTCCTCGGCCGCGGCCACCACCTGGCCGTCGACCACCAGGGCCGCGGCC
>JASLIH010000113.1 GCA_030152105.1 Actinomycetes bacterium | reverse complement strand
GTGGGCGCGCTGGCCGGCGCGCTCGAGGCCGGCGTGACCGTCCCGGCCGAGCTGGCCGTCACCGGCTACGACGACACCTTCTTCTCCGCCATCTCCCAGGTCTCGCTGACCACCGTCAACCCCGACAACCCGACCATCGGGACCACCGCCGCCGAGCGTCTGCTGCAGCGCGTCGGCGAGCCCGGCGCCGAGGGCGGGTCCGAGCTGATCCCGCCCCGCCTGGTGGTCCGGGCCAGCACGTCCCAGCCGCCACGGGAGGGAACCGATGCCTGACCAGGACCTGCTGGCGACCTGCTGGACGACCGCCGGGGATGCGGCGCCGCTGCGGGGCGACGAGCGGAGCCCGCTCCCGCTGCGGGAACGGGTCGAGGCCGCGGCCGCGGCCGGGTTCCGTGGGATCGGGCTGCTCCATGTCGACCTGCTCGTGGCCGAACAGGAGCATGGCCTGGCCGGGATCCGGTCGCTGCTCGACGACAACGGTCTCGTCCACCTGGAGCTGGAGCTCATCACCGACTGGTGGGCCGACGGGCCACGACGACGGCGGTCCGATGAGGTCCGCGGGAAGCTCCTGGAGGCCGCCGGGGCGCTCGGCGCACGCCACGTCAAGGTCGCGCCCGACGTCAGCGGCGAACCCTGGGACCACGACCGCTGGGTGGCGGAGTTCGCTTCGCTGTCCGAGGACGCCCGCCAGGCCGGGACCAGGGTCGGGCTGGAGTTCCTTCCGTGGTCGAACATCCGGACGGTCCATGACGGCCTGCGGCTGGTGGAGGACGCCGGCCACGACGCCGGGGGACTCATCATCGACGTGTGGCACACCGAACGGGCCGGGACGCCGCCGGCCGAGCTGGCCGCGGTCCCGCTCCGTCACATCGTCGGCGTGGAGCTCAACGACGCCGACGCCGACCAGGTGGGCACCTTGTTCGAGGACACCGTCAACCGTCGGCGCCTGTGCGGGGAGGGTGCCTTCGACCTCCAGGGTTGCATCAGGGCGCTCCGCGCCGCCGGCTGGACCGGGCCCTGGGGGGTCGAGATCCTCTCCGAGGCGTTCCGGCGACTCCCCGTCCGCGAGGCGGCGGCCGCCGCCTTCGCCACCGCCGCGGCGCAACTGGAGCTGGCCAGCGATGGCCGCTGACCGGCCCGTGGTGGTCGCCCTCGGCCAGGTGGACCCGGCCCTGGTCGCCGGAGTCCTCGGCGACGGCGTGTCGTTCGTGCCCGACCCGGGCGCCGACGACCTGGCCGTGGCCGCCGGCGCCATCGCCCGCGCCGACGCGGTGGTGGACGCGGCCTTCCTCGACCGGGCCCCGCGGCTGCTGGTCGTCGCCCGCACCGGGGTCGGGGTCGACCTGGTCGACCTGGAGGCGGCCAGCGCCCGCGGGATCACCGTCGTGGTCACGCCCGGCAGCGGCACCCGGGCTGTCGCCGAAGGCGTCCTGGCCATGGCCCTGCATCTGGTCAAGCGGCTGGGGCCCCTGACCGGGCTGGTCCGCGATGGCCGCTGGGCCGAACGCGGCCGGGTGCCGGTCGGCGACCTCGACGGCGCCACCATCGGCATCGTCGGCTACGGCCGCATCGGCCGCCGGGTCGGCGAGCTGGCCGGGGCGTTCGGGATGCGGGTGTTGGCCCACGACCCGTTCAGCCCGCCACCGCCCGAGGTCGACACCCCCGACCTCGGGGCGCTGGCCGAAGCCAGCGACGTCGTGACCCTGCACGCGCCCCTGACCGACCAGACCCGCCACCTGGTCGGCGAGGCGTTCCTGGCCCGCGTGCGGCCGGGGGCGGTCCTGGTCAACTGCGGCCGGGGAGGGCTGCTCGACCTCGACGCGGCGCTGGCGGCGCTGCGGGCGGGCCGGCTGGCCGGGGTCGGTCTGGACGTGTTCGACCCCGAGCCGCCGCCGCACCACCCCCTGTTCGACCACACCGACGTGGTGCTCACCCCCCATCTCATGGGGCTGACCCGCCGCGCCACCGCGGCCACGTTCGCCGATGCCGCCCAGGGGGTCGTCGACGTCCTGGCGGGACGGCGGCCCTCGGCGGTGGCCAACTAGGAAAGGAAGGAGGCCACCATGCGCCTCGGACTGCTCGGGCTGGGGAGGATCGGCGAGTTCCACGCCGACACCCTGGCCAGCCTGCCCATGGTCGACTCGCTCGTTGTCGCCGACATCATCCCCGGCCTGACCACCAAGGTCGCCGACCGCCTGGGGGCGGAGCCGGCCGCCTCGCCGGACGCCCTGCTGGAGGCAGGCCTCGACGGCGTCGTCATCGCCGCCGGGACCGACGCCCACCCCGAGCTGATCCTCGCCGCGGTCGACGCCGGGCTGCCGGTGTTCTGCGAGAAGCCGCTGGCCCGGACCATCGCCGAGGGCGCCGAGGTGGTGGCCCGGGTGAAGGCCTCGGGCGTCCCCGTGCAGATCGGCTACCAGCGACGCTTCGACGTCGCCTACCAGGCCGCGCACGACGCCGTCGCCGCCGGCGAGCTGGGATGGCTGCACACCGTCCGCTCCACCACCCTCGACCCGGCGCCCCCGACGCCCGAGTACGTCGCCGTGTCCGGGGGCATCTTCCGCGACTGCGGAGTCCACGACTTCGACATCATCCGCTGGGTGACCGGCCGCGAGGTGGTCGAGGTCTACGCCACCGGCAGCAACCAGGGCGACGGCTTCTTCGCCGCCGCCGGCGACGTCGACACCTCGGCGGCCATGCTCACCCTCGACGACGGCATCCTGGCCCTGGTCTCCAACACCCGCTACAACCCGCGGGGCTACGACGTGCGGCTGGAGGTGCACGGCTCCAAGGACAGCATCGCGGTCGGCCTGGAGAAGAAGCTGCCCCTGCGCTCGGTCGAGCCGCTGGCCACGTTCCCCACCGGCGTGCCCCACCGGATGTTCATGGACCGGTTCCTGGCCGCCTACCAGGCCGAGCTGGAGGTGTTCGCCGAGCTCGTGGCCGGGGACCGGCGCAGCCCGTGCTGCACGGTGGAGGACGGGCTCGAGGCCGACCTGGTCGCCGAGGCCTGCGGGCTGTCTCTGCGCGAGCACCGTCCGGTGCGGATCGAGGAGGTGCGTCCATGAACGCCCCGGAGGGGTTCGGGGAACCCCAGAGGGGTGCCCCGATGAATCAGAGCAAGATCGCCGGCGCCCCCATCTCCTGGGGGGTGTGCGAGGTGCCCGGCTGGGGCTACCAGCTCCAGCCCGACCGGGTGCTGGCCGAGATGCGTGAGGTCGGCCTGGCCGCCACCGAGCTGGGGCCCGACGGGTTCCTGCCCAGCCAGCCCGAGGCCATGGCCCGGGTCCTCGGCCAGCACCACCTCCAGGCCGTCGGCGGGTTCACCCCGCTGCTGCTGCACGTCCCCACGCACGACCCGGTGCCCGAGGTCGACCGGCTCCTGGACGCCTACGCCGCCTCGGGGGCGGGCGTGCTGGTGCTGTCGGCGGTCACCGGCGCCGACGGCTACGACACCCGGCCGGAGCTTGACGACGACGGCTGGCGGGTCCTGCTGGGCAACCTGGACCGCCTGGCCGGCCTGGCGGCGAGCCGGGGCGTCCGGGCGGTGCTGCACCCCCACGTCGGCACCATGGTCGAGAACGGCGCCGAGGTCCAGCGGGTCCTTGAGGGCTCCTCGGTCGATCTCTGCCTGGACACCGGGCACCTGCTGATCGGCGGCACCGACCCGGCCGAGCTGGCCCGCCAGGCCCCGGAGCGGGTCGCCCACGTCCATTTCAAGGACGTCGACGCCCGCCTGGCCAGGCGGGTCCAGGACGGCCAGCTGACCTACAGCGAGGGGGTGCGGGACGGGATGTACCGCCCCCTCGGGGCGGGCGACGTGGACGTGCCGGCCATCGTCGGGTCCCTGCACGGCCGCGGCTACGACGGCTGGTACGTGCTGGAGCAGGACACCATCCTCACCGAGGAGCCGGCGGGCGAGGGCCCGGTGGCCGACGTGTGGGCCAGCGCCGAGCATCTGCGCGGCGTGCTGGCCCGCGCCGGGTAGGGGGCGGACATGGAGCCGCTGCGCATCGGCGTCCTCGGCGCCGCCCGGATCACCGACCTGGCCCTGGCCGGCCCCGCCCGCACCACCGGCGACCGCCTGGTCGCGGTGGCCGCCCGCGACCGGTCGCGCGCCGGGGCGTTCGCCGCCACCCACGGGGTCGAGCGGGTCGTCGGCACCTATGCCGACGTGGTCGCCGACCCCGAGGTCGAGGTCGTCTACAACCCGCTGCCCAACAGCCTCCACGGCCCCTGGAACCTGGCCGCCGTCGCCGCCGGCCGGCACGTGCTCACCGAGAAGCCGTCGGCCAGCAACGCCACCGAGGCCGCCGAGGTCCGCGACGCCGCCGCCGCGGCCGGGGTGACCGTCCTGGAGGGCTTCCACTACCTGCATCACCCGGTCACCCGCCGCCTGCTGGAGCTGCTCGATTCCGGCGAGCTCGGGGAGCTCCGGCGAGTCGAGGTCGACGCCGTCATCCCCGCCCCCGCCGACGGCGACCCCCGCTGGTCGCTCGAGCTGGCCGGCGGTGCCCTCATGGACCTCGGCTGCTACACCCTCCACGCCCACCGCATCCTCGCCCCCTGGGCCGGCGGCCCACCCCGCCTCGTCTCGGCCCGCGGCGGCGAGCGTGCCGGCCACCCCGGCGTCGACGAATGGCTCGAGGCCGATCTCCAGTTCCCCAATGGCGCCACCGGCACCGCCCGCTGCAACATGGCCGGCGACCGCGACCGCTGGCCCTTCCGCATCACCGGCACCCTCGGCGAGGCGACCGCGGCCAACTTCGTCCAGCCCCACATCGACGACCGCGTGTTCGTGTCCACCCCCGACGGGCGGCGGGTCGAAGAGCTGGGCCGCCGTTCCTCCTACACCTACCAGCTCGAGGCCCTCCGGGCACACCTGCGCGACGGCGCCCCCCTCCCCATCGACGCCGACGACGCGGTGGCCAACATGCAGCTCGTCGATGACTGCTACCGAGCCGCCGGCTTTTCACCCCGACCAAGAACCGCCCCAGTGTAGCCGACCCGCTAACAGATTCTCGGGGTGAGTGCCTCATTTGAAAGTAGGAAAATCGCGTGACAACTACAGCACCGACGATGCCAGCGGCAGTGTTCGCCGACATCGGCAAACTGGAACTTGTTGAGCGACCTGTGCCACGCCTTCGTCGGCCGGGTGATGTTCTCCTGGACGTTCAATCGTCTGGGATTTGCGGCACCGATTTGCACATCCTCAGCACGCCACCAGGCTTCGAGGCGACACCTGGGACGGTGCTCGGGCATGAGTTCGTCGGCGTCGTCCGCGAAACCGGAGCAGATGTGACGAGCCTGGCTCCCGGAGACCGTGTCGTGGTGGCTCCGAACATCTCGTGTGGGCAGTGTTCATGGTGCCGACGTGGGCTTCGCAATCACTGCGAGAACTTCACCAGCCACGGCGTCTTCATCGACGGTGGCCTAGCACCGCATGTCGTCGTGCCCGCTACCCAATGCTTCCCGATCGGCCATCATGTGCCCAACCACATCGCTGCGCTCGCCGAACCTCTGTCCACCGTGGTCAACGGTGCGAAGCTGGCCCAGGTCTTTCCAGGTGAGACTGCCGCAGTCCTCGGCGGCGGGCCGATCGGCCAGCTCTACACGGCGTTGCTCAAACTCGCTGGCTGCCAGGTAATCACGGTCGAGCCGACCGAGGAACGCCGGCAGCTCGCCACCACGATGGGCGCCGACCGTGTTGTCGACCCCCGCCAGGAGGACCTGGCCGTATCCGTCCGGGACGCCACTGCAGGGCTCGGGGCAGATGTCGTCATCGATGCGGTCGGTTCCCAGCTGCCGAACGCGCTTGATGTGGTTCGAAAGGCCGGTCGTATCGTTCTTTTTGGGATGAACGAACGGGCGCGCAGCGAGATCGCCCAGGTGCGCATCACGCGAGATGAGTTGCAGCTACTCGGCGGGTTCATCGGTCAGGAGACGCTGGTATTTCCCCCTGCGATCCGCCTGCTGGAGCAGGGAAGGCTCAACTTGGAGCCCCTGGTCACTCACCAGATCCAGCTCAAGGAGCTCCCGGCCGCGATCGAGGAGCTCCGAGCGGGGCGGGCCACCAAGGTCGAGGTCGTCGGATTCGCCTGACAAGCGCAGCAACTATGGCTACCCGATAGGAGCTCGCGATGTTCAATTTGGCCGTCTGTGCGGAAATGGTCTTCCTGGACCTGCCATTTGAAGAACGAGTCCGGCGGATCGCCGAGTCCGGATTCCAGGTCGAAATCTGGAACTGGACCCGTCATGACATCGACGCGCTGGTCGGCACGGGCGCCGAGTTTTCGTCGATGGTGGGGCATACAGCTGGCAGCCTTCTCGATGAAGACGGCGCCAAAGCCCTGCTTGGCGGTGCAGAGGAGTCCCTCGCGGTCGCCGAGCGCCTTGGCTGCCGCCGTCTGCTGGTGTTCGGCACCGAGCTCGGCCCGGACGGGGTGCCACTGCGCGCTGTCCACCAGGTCACCGGCGCGATGTGGCTCAACGCGTACAAGACGCTATCGCGCCTTGCCGAGCTGGGCGAGCGCGCGGGCCTCACGTTCTGCCTGGAGAATCTCAACACTGCACTCGACCACCCCGGCGCCCCGTTCGCCCGAGCCAACGACACGCTCGCGCTCGTCGAGGCGGTGGCCCGACCAGGGCTGCGGATGATGCTCGACCTCTACCACGCACAGATCGGTGAAGGGAACCTGATCCAGCTGCTCAAGCGCGCAGACTCGCTCATCGGTGAGGTCCAGGTCGCCGACGTGCCCGGCCGGTGCGAGCCAGGCACAGGTGAGATCAACTTCGCCGCGATCGCCGCGGCGCTTGAGGACATGGGCTACCGCGGCACGGTTGGACTTGAGGCATACCCCTCCGGCGACGACGAAGTCGCTCTTGAGCGGTTCTCTGCAGTCTTCGGCGCCGGGACGTCGGCGCAGCAACAGCCATCGGACGACTGAAGGAAAACACGGGATTCCCGGGTTCGGGTTGTCGACGCCCGTGCCGACCGCGGTCGCCGCGGTCATGGTGACCACACCCGCGGCCTAGCCAGCCGAGCCCACCGCGACCGGTGTGCCGCGCTCGGCCGAGCGGTAGAGGGCTTCGATCACGGTCGCCTGGGCGATCGCGTCGGAACGACCGAACGACGGTTCGCCGCCCCCGGCGATGGCCGCCGAGACAGTGTCGAGCTCGACCCGGTAGACGTCGTGGTCGGGGTCGGTGAGGCCCAGGGTGCCTTCGGGGTCGACGGGGACGTGCTCGACCCGGCTGTCGCGGGACAGCTCCAGGTGGCTCGCGCGGCACAGCCAGGGGTCGGGGACGACCAGGCGGCCCTCGGTGCCGACCAGCTCCAGCTCGTCGCGGCGGGTCAGGTCGAGGGCGACGTCGAACTGGGCCAGGACGTCGTCGGGCAGGCGCAGGGTGGCGGCCATCCGGAGGTCGACCCCGGCGTCGCCGTCGCGGATCCGGGTGGCGGCGACGCGGGTGGGGTCGCCGGCGAACAGGCGGACGGCGCTGACGCAGTAGCAGCCGAGGTCGCCGAGGGCGCCGCCACCGAGGGCGACCGAGCGGCGGATGTCGTCCGGGGGGACACTGACGGTGAGGGCGGCCCGGACGTAGGCCAGGCGGCCGATGGCGCCGTCGGCGACCAGCTTGCGGGCCAGGGTGGTCTGGGGGTGGTGGCGGTACATCAGGCCCTCGACGCAGTGGCGGCCGGCCGCCTCGGCGGCGTCGAGGCAGCGGGCGGCGTCGGCGGCGCTGGTGGCGAGCGGCTTCTCGCAGAGGACGTCCTTGCCCGCCGCCAGCGCCTTGATCGTCCACTCGGTGTGGAGGGCGACGGGCAGGGGGACGTAGACGGCGTCGACCGCCCTGGAGGCCAGCAGCTCCTCGTAGGAGCCGTAGCTGGCCTCCAGCCCCAGCTCGTCGGCGAACGCCCGCGCCCGGTCGGCGTCGCGGCTGGCCACGGCCACGAACTCGGCGTGGTCGGCGGCGCGGGTGGCCTCGATCACCAGCCGGCCGACGCTGGCCG
>JASLIH010000081.1 GCA_030152105.1 Actinomycetes bacterium | reverse complement strand
GAGCGCGAGTGGCGGCCGGGCCGCGACACCAAGGGCCGTCATGGGCGGAACGGACCGAGGCCGGTGGGCCGGGGCTGGGTGCCGTCCCGGGTCGAGGTGGTCGACCTGCTGGAGGCCGAGCGGCTCCTCCCGGCCATCTACTTCATCTTCTCCCGGGCCGGCTGCGACCAGGCCCTCGAGCAGTGCCGGGCCGGCAACATCCGGCTCACCAGCCACGCCGAGCGGTCCGAGATCCTGGAGTTCCTGGAGCTCAAGGTGGCCCCGATCGACCCGGCCGACCTTGACGCGCTCGGCTACGACGCCCTGGCCGAGTCGCTGGGGCGGGGGGTGGCCAGTCACCACGCCGGCATGCTGCCCCTGTTCAAGGAGGCGGTCGAGGAGCTGTTCGCCCAGGGCCTGGTCAAGGTGGTGTTCGCCACCGAGACGCTGTCACTGGGGATCAACATGCCCGCCCGCACGGTGGCCATCGAGCGGCTCACCAAGTGGCAGGGCGAGCGCCACGAGCTGCTCACCCCGGGCGAGTACACCCAGCTCACGGGGCGGGCCGGGCGGCGCGGGATCGACAGCCGCGGGGCCGCGGTCGTGCTCCACCAGCCGTTCATCCCCTTCGAGCGGATCACCGGGCTCGCCTCGACCCGTACCTACCCGCTGACCAGCTCGTTCCGGCCCTCCTACAACATGGCCGTCAACCTGGTCGCCAACTACGAACGCCCCCAGGCCGAGCGGCTGCTGGCCTCGTCGTTCGCCCAGTTCCTGGCCGACCGGACCGTGCACGGGGCCGAGCAGACCATGGCCCGCAACGCCGGCTACCTGGCCGGCTACCTGGAGTCGGCCGCCTGCGACCGGGGCGACGTCGCCGAGTACTGGGAGCTGCGGCGCCGGCTCCGGGCCCGCGAGAGCACCCTGGCCGACGCCGAGCGCCGGACCGAGACCCAGGAGGCGGCCGAGGCCCTGCGCTCGCTGACCAGCGGCACCGTCATCTGGCTGCCCGGCGGCCGCCGGCGCGGGCTGGCAGTGGTGATCGGACCGGCCGGCGGCCGCGACAACTCGACCGGGGTGCTGGTCCTGACCGAGGACCGGCGGGTCCGGCGGGTCGCCGTCCGCGACCTGGGCGGCGCCCCGATCAAGGTCGGCAAGGTGGCCATGCCCCGCCAGCTCAGCCCCAAGAGCCCCCGCTTCAAGTCCTCTGTGGCCAGGGCCCTGTCCGAGCTCGACCCACCCGAGCGGCCCCGACCCCGCCGCAAGCGCCGGGCCGGGGCCGACGACCAGGAGCTGGCCGCCCTCCGGGCCGAGCTGCGCGGGCACCCCGTCCACGGCTGCCCCGACCTGACCGCCCACGAGAAGTGGATGCACCGCCACGACCAGCTGGCCAAGGAGCAGAAGACCCTGTCCGAGCGGGTCCGGCGCCGCACCGGGTCGCTGGTCCGGACCTTCGACCGGGTGCTCGAGGTCCTGGGCAACCTCGGCTACGTCAACGGCTTCGCCCTCACCGACAAGGGCGAGACCCTGCGCCGGGTCTACGCCGAGACCGACCTGGTGGTGGTCGAGGCCATGCACCGTGGCGTGTGGCGCGGGCTCGACCCGGCCGAGCTGGCCGCCTGCGTCTCCAGCCTGGTCTACGAGACCCGCGGCGCCGAGGGCCCCCCTGGCGACGCGCCCCTCGCCCCCACCCGGGCCGTCACCGACGCCCTGGCCGCCCTCACCAAGCTCCAGGAAGAGGTCCACGCCCACGAGGAGGCCGGCGGTCTCACCCTGACCCGCCAGCTCGACCCCGGATTCGCCGACCCCGCCCACCGCTGGGCCAGGGGCGACCCCCTGGAGGACGTCCTCGCCACCGAGGACATCACCCCCGGCGACTTCGTCCGGGTCACCAAGCAGCTCATCGACCTGCTCCGCCAGATCGCCCTGGTCGCCGACGACCCGGAGGTCCAGTCCACCGCCCGGTCCGCCGTCGACGCCTGCCACCGCGGCGTGGTCGCCTACTCCAGCCTGCTGTAGCGGGCCGGGGGTGGCCCGGGTCTCCGGGGCCCATGCAGGGAGCTGGCACGGTCGCTCACCTGTCCGTGCCCAAGGTGCTGATGAGCCAGGGGCGCAGGATCGGCACGACCTGGGCGGCCTGCATGGCCTGCATGTGGTCCAGCCCCTCCAGCACCCGCACCTGCCAGCCGAGGGCTTCCAGCTCGGCGCGCCGGTCAATGACCGGGGCCGCCATGCTCACGTGCACCCCGCCCCAGCGCTCGTCGTAGTCGATCTCGTCCGCCGAGCCGACAAAGCAGAGGCGAGGACACCTGAGCTGGGCTTGGACGGCGACATCGTCGAACCCCTGGAGGGCCTGGTAGAGGGTGACGAACTGGCGAGTCTGCGCCTCCGTCAACGTCACCTCCACCTGCGACCAGTCCAGCTCGCCCGCCGGCTCGTCCGGTGGTTCGGCCGATGACCGGGAGGTGGGCGCAGTGCTGGACGCCGAGGCCGAGCTGGCCAGCACATGGGTCGCGTCGGTGACGGCCAGCATCTGCGGGTACGGCCCGCCGATCGGTGGGAACCCGCCCATGACCAGCGCCGAGAGCCGGTCGGTCCGGATGGCCAGCTGCAACCCGGCAAGCGCCAGCCAGGAGTAGCCATAGTAGGCGAACCGGTCGGCGCCGGCGGCATCGGCCACGGCCAGCAGGTCGCCGGTGACGTTGGCCGGTGTCAAGGTGTCGGGCTTCGGCACCTGCAGGAGGTGACCTTCGTAGTCGAAGGCGACCACCCGGAACGCGTCCCTGAGGCCGTCGATCAGCGAGCGGCCAAGGGCCGGGTCAGCACCCCACCGGCGCAACTCCTCGGCCTGTGCTCCCTCGACCGGTTGGGGGTTGACCGGCAGCAACACCGTCGGTCCACGACCGTGGACCTCGAAGGCGATGGTGCTTGCGTCATGCAGTCGTGCCTCAGTCATGGCGATCGTCTCCACCCCAGGACTTGTCATTGGATGCTGGGCCAATCAGCTCTCCGCCAAGCTCAACGGTAATCCACGTCGCTACCGGCGCGTTCGCCTGCCGATCGCT
>JASLIH010000031.1 GCA_030152105.1 Actinomycetes bacterium | reverse complement strand
GACCCCGCGGGCGACCTCGGCGCCGGCCTCGCTGACCGGCTTGCCCACCTCCCGCACCATCAGCTCGGTGGTCTCGGCGGCCGCCCCGGCCAGGGCGTCGGCCGCCGCCCCGAGCGCCGCCGGCGCTGGAGCGCTCGGCGGCGCTCGGGGCGGCGGCCGACGCCCTGGCCGGGGCGGCCGCCGAGACCACCGAGCTGATGGTCCGGGAGGTGGGCAAGCCGGTCAGCGAGGCCGGCGCCGAGGTCGCCCGCGGGGTCGGGATCCTGCGCTACTACGCCCAGCAGGCCCTCGACCCGGACGGCGAGACCTATCCCGGGCCGGGCCCGGCCGCCCTGCTGCTGGCCCGGCGGCGGCCCCGGGGGGTGGCCGGGCTGATCACCCCGTGGAACTTCCCGGTCGCCATCCCGCTGTGGAAGGCGGCGCCGGCGCTCGCCTTCGGCAACGCGGTGCTGCTCAAGCCGTCGCCGGACGCGACCGGGCTCGCCCTGCGCCTGGCCGAGCTGCTGGCCCCGGCCCTGCCCGACGGCCTGTTCCAGGTGCTGCCCGGCGGGGCCGGGACCGGCAAGGCGCTGCTTGACCAGGTCGACTGCCTGTCGTTCACCGGCTCGGTGGCCGTGGGCCGGCAGGTCGCGGTCGCCGCGACCGAGCGGGGCATCCCCAGCCAGGCGGAGATGGGCGGGCTCAACGCCTCGATTGTGCTGCCGGACGCCGACCCGGGGCGGGCGGCCACGGTCGTCGCCGGGGCGGCGATGGGCTACGCCGGCCAGAAGTGCACCGCCACCAGCCGGGCCATCGTGGTCGGCGACCCCGGCCCGTTCACCGAGGCGCTGGTCGCGGCCGTGCGGGACCTGGCCGTCGGCGACCCGGCCGAGAGGTCGACGGTGGTCGGGCCGGTCATCACCGAACAGGCCATGCGCCGGGTGACCGAGGCGGCCGAGGAGGCCGCGGCCGCCGGCGGACGCGTGCTGACCGGCGGCAAGACCCTGGACGGCAAGGGCTGGTTCGTGGCCCCGACCCTGGTCGACAGCCTGGGCCCGGACGCCCGGCTGGCCCAGGAGGAGGTGTTCGGGCCGATCGCGGTGGTGCTGGCGGTGGCCGACGAGGACGAGGCGGTGGCGGTGGCCAACGGGGTCCCCTACGGGCTGGTCGGCTCGGTGTTCACCCGCGACCTGGACCGGGCCCTCGGCCTGGCCGCCCGGCTGGACACCGGCATGATCCGAGTCAACGCCCCGACCTCGGGGGTGGACTTCCACGCCCCCTTCGGCGGCGAGAAGGACTCCAGCTTCGGCCCTCGCGAGCAGGGCAAGGCGGCCAGGGAGCTCTACACGTCGACCCGGACCGTCACCGTCCTGCCCCACGGGGGCTGAGCGGGTGGCCATCTGGCGGCTGCTGGTCGAGGGGCGGCCCCGCCTGGCCCGGGGCCCGGCCGCCGACGGCCCGGCCGAGCTGCTCGACGCCGGGGCGACCATCGACGGCGTGCTCGGCGGCGACCCGGGTGCCCTGGCGGCGCTGCTCGACGCCCCGGCCGGGGACCCGGTCCCCGACGGCGCCCAGCTGCTGGCCCCGGTCGGCACCCAGCCGGTGTGGGCGGCCGGGGTGACCTTCCTGCGCAGCCGCGACGCCCGCCTGGAGGAGTCCCGGGGCCTGGACGCCTACGACAAGGTCTACCTGGCCGAGCGGCCCGAGCTGTTCCTCAAGGCCCTGCCGGGCACGGCCAGGGGTCCCGGCCAGCCGATCGGCGTGCGGGCCGACTCCGCCTGGGACGTGCCCGAGCCGGAGCTGGCCCTGGTCGCCGACCGGCGCGGCCAGGTCGTCGCCTACACCATCGGCAACGACGTATCGTCGCGCTCCATCGAGGGCGAGAACCCCCTGTACCTGCCCCAGGCCAAGCTGTACGCGGGCAGCTGCGCGCTCGGGCCCTGCCTGGTCCCGGTGGGCGAGGCCCCCGAGCCCGCCGCCATGGAGATCGCCCTGTCCATCGAACGCGACGGCGCCGGCCTGTTCCGCGACCGAACAGCGGTCGCGAACATGAAGCGGAGCCTCCCCGAGCTGGTCGACTGGCTCTGGCGCGGCCAGGACCTGCCGCTGGGGGCCGTGCTCCTCACCGGCACCTCGATAATCCCCCCACCCGACCTGACCCTGCGCCCCGGCGACCAGGTGACGATCGCCATCACCGGCCTTGGCCAGCTCACCAACCCGGTCGAGCTGGTCGACACCAGCGGGCCGAGCGACCGCTGATCTCGTCGGCTACCAGGAGGCGAAGATGCGGGCCTGGCCGCCCGAGCCGTCCTGGTAGGGGATGAGCCCGACCATGATCGTGGCCCCGCGCGCGGGGATGCGGTCGAGGTTGGCCAGGTTCTCCAGCCCGTAGCGGTCGGCGCCGGTGAGGATCACGTGGGTGTCGAACGTCTCGGAGATCCCCGGGTCGATGCTGAGGGTGTCGACTCCGAGGCTGCGGATGCCCCGGCGGCGCAGCAGCCACTCGGTGGCCTCGGCGCCGAAGCCGGGGAAGTGCAGGACGCCGTCCCCGGTGTCGCCGCGGTAGGCGTCGGCGTCGCCGACCTTGGCCGCCCAGCCGGAGTACATGAGGACGGCCGAGTCGCTCGGGATACGGCCGTGGCGGCGCTCGAAGGCGCGGAGGTCGTCGACGGTCACGACCGTGTCCGGGTCCCGGGCCGCCCGGTCGGCGATGTCGACGACCACCGCCGTGGTGATCAGCTCCGACGGCTTCAGGTCGGGGGCCAGCCGGCCCCCCGGGGTGAAATGCCCGGGAGCGTCGACGTGGGTCCCGATATGCTCGATGATGGTCCATTTCTGCATGTAGTACCCGTCGTCCTCGATCGTGGCGACGGTCTCGCGCACCGGCTCCTCACCGGGCGCGAAGGGCGGGGTCGACGTCTTGAGCTCGTGGGTGAGGTCGCGCAGCCCGTGCCGCCGGCCCGAGAAGGCCGGCTCCGGCTCCCCCGCCTGGGCCGTTCCCGCCAGCGCGGCCGAGACGGCGACCGCCGCGCCACCGACCAGCGCCCCCCGGCGGGTGAGCTTCTCTGTGCACATGGCCGCTCCCTTTCGACTCCGAATACCTCGGCCGCCACCCCGGCGTCCCATGGGCGTAGTAGTCTGCCATGGTTAACCGCGGTCACGACCAAGGAGGGGCGATGGCTTCGCGACTCAACCCGTACATCGGCTTCGAAGGCAACGCGCGGCAGGCGATGGAGTTCTACAAGGGGGTCTTCGGCGGCGACCTCACCGTGAGCACCTTCGGTGAGTTCGGGGCCGAGAACTCGCCGGACGCCGACAAGATCATGCACAGCCAGCTGGAGACCGACCGCGGGTTCACCCTCATGGCGTCCGACACCCCGTCGGGGATGGCGCGCACCTCTGGCGACAACATCACCATCAGCCTGAGCGGCGAGGACGGCGGCGAGCTGCGCGGCTACTGGGAGAAGCTGTCGGACGGCGGCAACGTGACGATGCCCCTGGAGAAGCAGATGTGGGGCGACGAGTTCGGCATGGTGACCGACCGGTTCGGGATCCCGTGGATGGTCAACATCACCCAGCCCCGCGCCTGACCCCTCGGGATCAGCCGGCGTAGGAGGAGTCGGCGCCCCGCGGCTGGGCGTCCGGACTGGGCTTGCGTCCTGGTTTGAAGGGCCGGTCCTCGAACACCACGTCGACCGGCTGCTCGTAGCGCCTGCCGTTGACCGGGTCGTGACGCATCCAGGTCGGCGGGTCGATCCGTACCCGCACCGTGTAGGGGCCGTCCCCCGGGACCCTGGCGTTGGTCCCGTAGTGGTAGAGGTAGGGATGCCACAGGAAGGGCATGGTGGTGGTGAACAGCTCCCGGTCGCCCTCGAGGAGGGTCAGGGTGATGTCGAGGGCGGGCACGAAGCGGCCGTCGGCGGCGTCGGCCACGGCGATCTCCAGGTGGGCGTTGGCCTCCTCGGGCGCCTCCCGCCAGACCAGCCGGCCATCCTCGAGCTCGTACATGCCCTCGGCGTTCTCCTGGACGAAGGCGACCAGGTAGTCCCCAGCCCGCTGGGTGACCGCGCCCGACTCCTCGTCCATGGCCTCCAGGGCCCGCGCGTAGGCATCGCCCTCGGCCCGGGCGACCTCCAGCTGGTCCGGTTCGGCCTCGTTGCTGGCGGCCATCGGCGGGGTGTGCGGCGGTGTGGTCATCTGCGCTCCTCCATGGTCGGTCGCCATGAGTCTTCCACGGCGTCGTTCGCTCGAATCCAGCAAGCTCCTCGTCCGGCGGCGCAGCGCCAGCTTGTCAAGGCCTGGCCGGGGTCTTCGCGGCCAGGATCATCTGGGTGACGGTCGACCTGCTCAGGCCGAGCTTCCCGGCGATCTCCTCAGGCGACATCCCCCGTGCGTTGTAGATGACGGCAAGGTCCTGCTGCGACCTGCTCCAGGTCGGCCGGGGCCTGGGCGGGGGCGGGGTGCCGGCACGGCGAACGGGCTTGGTGGCGGCCCGGGCGGCCGGGACCCGCCTGGGTCCGGACCGCTGGCCGGTGACCGAGGCGGATTTGCGCTGATCCTGGTACTTGCCGGCGGCCAGGTCGTCCTTGGTCTGGTCGTTCAGGATCAGGTACTGGTCGGCCGCCTTGTTCACCCCGACGGTGACGACCCGCAGGGGCTTGGCGTTCTGCTCGCGGCACTCGCGCTTGGTGCAGTAGTCGTACTTCTCGGCTCGCTCGGGATGGAGCTCGTTCCCGCACGTGACACAGTGGGCCATTTTCTCCCTTCGGCAACAGTAACGGCACAGTTTCAACGCCTCGCGATCCGTTGGAATTCCGCAGGATCGTGGAGGTGTTGGCGTCGGACCTGACACGGATGTGGTTGGCTGCGTCGTCCTGTGATAAAGCTGCCCCGAGCGGATTGGGCTCCTGTTGGGCTGGGGGGATCGCAGTGACCGAGCCACACGACTGGCCGCTGGAGCAGCCGGCTGAAGGGACCGTGCGTCCCTGGTACATCACGGCCACCGGCTATCTCGTGGTGCTGTTCCGGGACCCCGAGGAGGCTCAGCGCGCGCAGCGCGGCCTCGTCGGGCGCGAGGTGCCGCAGGAGGAGGTCCGGCTGTACGAGTCCGAGGAGATCCTGGCGAACGTGGCCCGGCTGCGGGAGGAACGCTCCATCGTGGCCAAGGCTGTCGCCGCCCTGGTCGCCGACCCCGGCGCCAAGCAACGCTTCCTGGACAACGCCCGGGCTGGCGGCGCTGCCCTCTGGCTGGTCGCGCCGACCAGGGACCGCGCGGACCAGCTGGTCGTGCTGCTGGCCGACTACAGCTATTCGTCCCTGCGCTTCTATGGCCATGACGGCGTGGCCGACCTCCAGCGCGACGCCGACTGACAGCTCCAGCCGCTACCGGCTGGTCCTGGCCAACGACCGCCGTTCTCGCGGTCCTACACCTCCGCGCTCATGGTGTCCGTCGTGTGCGGATGGTGGACATAGTTCGGCCGGAGGTCGGCGTTCTCGTAGTAGCGGTGGAACACCGGGGTGGCGGCGCTCGAGATGGGCGGCACGATCCACGACCAGTCGGCGGGGGTGATCCGACCGGCACGTTCCTCCCTGGCCAGGTGGGTCAGGAACCGGTGGGACTCGGTGTGGTGGTCGGCCATGGTGACGCCGGCGGCGTCGAAGGAGTGCAGCACGGCGATGTTGAGCTCGACCAGCACCTGGTCGCGCCACAACGACCGCTCAGATGCGGTGTCGAGGCCCAGCCGGCGGGCGACCACCGGGACCACGTCGTAGCGGTGGACGTCGGCCAGGTTGCGGGCGCCGATCTCGGTGCCCATGTACCAGCCGTTGAAGGGCGCGGCCGGGTAGCAGACGCCGCCGATCTCCAGGCGCATGTTGGAGATGGCGGGCACGGCGTGCCAGCGCAGCCCCAGCTCGGAGAACCACGGATAGCGGGGGTGGCTGAGCGGCACCTCGAGCACGACGTCCCTGGGCAGGTCGAACAGCGCCGGGCCCTCCCCGGGGACCTGCACGACCAGCGGCAGCACATCGAACAGCGTGCCCGGTCCGCCTGGCCAGCCGAGGTCGCGCACGGCACTGGTGAAGTCGGCGTAGCGCGGATCCCCGATGACCGTCCCGTCCGGCTGGCGGTAGCCGGCATAACGGATCAGCTGCTCGTTCCAGATCCTCGGGCCGGGCCGCTCGGGCGTGTTCGGGGCGAACACGGTGAGGGTCGGTCGCACCCGTCCGCTGTTGGTGGCCACCCGCAGGTGCGCGAACGCTTCGCCTGCCAACTGCGCGGCGGTGGTGACATGACGGCGGTCGCGGACCTGCAGGCTGCGCCAGTAGAGCCGGCCGATGCAGCGACTGCTGTTGCGCCAGGCAACCCGGGCGCCGAAGGTCAGCTCGGCGGTGGTGTGAGCGTAGGTGCCGTACCGCTCGATCTGGGCGCGCACCTCCTCAACCCGCGGGCCAATCGGCGCGGCAGCCGGGTTCTCGGCCTGGAACAGGGCCAGGAACTCCTCAGCTGCGGCCGGGTCGACCTGCCCCGGCGTCCCCTGGCGGGACCCTCCCTGAACTGCATGCGTGCTCATGGCGCTCCACCCCCGGCCGAGGTAACGATACCCTCAGACGGCGTAAGCTGCCATAGCAGACCATTTGGGACTAGTCTTGACTTTTCAAGATGTGGTCGGCAAAGGACCGACCACCCCACTGCCCGGGAACGGCCCAGGCAGTGGGGTGGTCGGGCCCGCGTGCTCGCCGCGGTTGCGGTCTGGTCCTACTCGGCGCTCTCGTGCCGACGCAGGCGGGTGCCGGAGGGGGCGGCCTCCTCCACCTTGTCGGTGGCGGGCGCGACGAACTCGCTGTCAGCGCCGGACACGCTGCCCGCGTTGTAGTCGAGCCCGTAATGCTGGTACAGGCGCACTTCCTCGTCGGCGCTCAGCTGCCCGTCGGGGTCGATGTTCGGC
The DNA here is from genome assembly GCA_030152105.1 of Actinomycetes bacterium. Next base: position 3,347 of record JASLIH010000031.1, on the reverse strand, counting down.
GCATCGTGGATGCGGTCATGGGCGTAGGGGATCTGCACGCGCATGCCGTGCAACGTCGCCTGGGACAGCGGCACGAACGTCACCCGGTGACTGAACAGCCCGGATTTCACCGTGGCCCACTCCGGACGGCCGGTCGCGTCGTCCACGTAGAGGCCGGTGATGACGCCGACCGGGTGGCCGTTCTCGTCGACCACGTCGCGCCCGCGCCAGTTGGAGACGTCGTCCAAGTCGATTCCTGACATGAGAACCCCCTCCTCGGTTCGTGCCAGACCCGGACTGACACCAGTCCGATTCAGCTGATCGTGGACGGAGTGACGAGACAACACATCACCCATTCGGGGTGATAGTGCGGCGGCCGGGTCGCGCCGTCAACAGCAGCGCGCCCAGCCCCAGCAGCACCAGCAGTGCCTCCAGGAAGCCTCCCGCCACCGGGATCGACGCCACCAGCACCACCACCAGCACGCCCAGCGCCAGCGCGCCGAGCCAGCTGCCGAAGGAGCGGCCGTCGGTGCGCACCAGCAGCCGCCCGAGCGCCAGTCCCACGGTCGCCGGCGCGGCGAAGACCACGGCGAGGACGAACAGGAAGACGATGATGGCCGCGACCAGGACCCCGCCGAACACCGTCACCCCGGCCAGGGACCCGAGCCCCAGCAGCCCCAGCACGATCGCCAGCAGCACGATGAACAGGATCACCCCTATCAGCAGCACGATGACGGCGATGAACCCCAGGATCCCGACCCCGAAGCTGACCAGGAGCCGCCCTCGTGCCGCGTCGGCGGCACCACGCAACACCCCAGGCAGCAGCCACAGCAGCAGCACGCCGATGACGAGGATGCTCACGTACCGCCGCAGGGCGTCAACCGCGCGATCCGCCAGCGTGGGTTCCCGCGCCTCCTCGGGCTGCCGGATGTTGACGTGCTCGGTGCCGCCGACCGAGCCTCCGTTGCTGTAGTTGCCGGTGGAGCCGAGGACGCTGCCGGCGACCGTCCCGTCCATCTGCATCCGCCCCGCGCCGAAGATGAGGTCGCCGCCGATGTGGGCTCGCGAGGTGATGGTCGCCTGCCCGGCCCCGAGCAGCACGTCCTCACCGACACGCCCTTCGATGCGCACCTGGCCGGTGCCGGCCCGCAGGTCACCGCCGACCTCTCCTGAGATCGTCGTGCTCCCGGCGGCCACCAGCACGTCGCCGGTGACCGTGCCGGCCACAAAGACCTGGCCCCCGCTGGCGACCAGGTCGCCGTCGACCCGGCCGTCGACCCGCACCGTCCCCCCGGAGGCGATCAGGTCGCCCTGTACCGTCTCGGTGGCGGGGACGGTCACCTCCCGGCCCGACCGCACCTTCCCGCCGAGCTCGGACTGCTGGACGGTGGCCGCGGCCGGCAGGACGACCAGCGCAACGGCAAGGAGCACGATCCCCTTCATCAGCGGACTCCCTTCGTTCGGGTCAGGCACAGAGCCGGGTGTGGACAGCTCGGGTGGCGAGTGCTGGGTCGAGCGCGCCGAGGGCCAACCAGGCGGCACCGCCCGCCCCGGTGGGCGCCGGGCGGACCGGGCCGGCGAACCGGGCCGGGAGCAGCGTCCGTAGGGTCGCCCCCACCGGAGTGGTGTCGCCGGTCAGCCCTCCGGCGAGGACGATCGGGGTGGTCTCGGCCTGCCCCCGGATCCGGCCGAGCGTGGTGAGAAGCGCGGCCGCGGCGCGCTCGACGATCGACCGCGCCTCCAGGTCGCCCTCCCGGTAGGCCGCGCTGACCAGCGGGGCGAGCGCCGACAGCTGGACGCCCGGACGCGAGTTCACGGCCTCGATCAGCCGGTCGCGGCACCGCTCGGTCCCTCGCCGCGACGGCGACGGCGCGAGCTCCTCGACCGTCCCGGCCCCGGCCAGCTCGCGGAGCACGGAGCCGGCCAGGTGACCAGGCGGCTCCCCGGCATCGAGCGCGCGCAGCGTGGCCCGGACGGCTTCGCGCCCGAGCCAGAACCCTGAGCCGTCGTCACCCAGCAGCCAGCCGTGGCCGTCCGCCGTCCGCGTCAACCGGTGGCCGGCCACGGCACCGGCGGTGGCGCCGGTGCCGGCGACCAGGACCGAGCCATCCGGCTCGGGTGTGCCGGCCGCGAACGCGACCTCGAGGTCCGGTGCGTAGCCGGGGTCGTAGGTCAGGCCCGCATCCGCCCATACCTGCCCGAACCGCGCGGCCACCGGCGGCGCCCGCAGCGCCGACATTCCGGCCACGCCGACCACCGACGCGTTCACCCGGCGGGGGTCGATCCCGGCCAGGGCCGCGCGCAGCGCGCCGGCGAGTGCGGCGGCCGCCCCGGCGGGGTGGCGGATCGGGTTCCCGCCGCCGGCCGTGCTCCGGCCGCGCACCCGTCCGTCGGTCCCGACCACGAGGATGCGCGTCGAGGTGCCCCCGAGGTCGCCGCCGAGGACCAACGACTCCGTGCCCATGGCTGCTCCGGCTGCGCCTTGACTTTCATGCTCCCGGCCGTCCAAGTTCACCCTAGCGCACCTCCGAAACCACACCATTGCGGACAGCACGCCGCGGGGGATCTCGGACAGGAGGGCCAGGCTCGATGGTGGATGCGATCAGTGCGACTGGCGGCGGCACCAGTGCCGCTGGGAGCGCCGTCAGCGCCCAGGCCTACCTCGATGCCCTCGCGCCGATCACGGCCAGGGTCGGTCAGCAGGCAAGCGGACCGGTGCAGCGAGCGGCCGACCTGGTGGTGGCGTCGCTGCGGGCCGGCGGCGTCGTCCAGGCGTTCGGGACCGGGCATTCCGAGGCCCTGGCGATGGAGCTCGCCGGCCGCGCGGGCGGGTTGGTCCCGACCAACCGGATCTCGCTGCGGGACGTGGTCATCTTCGGTGGCGAGCCGCCCGAGGTGCTCGGCAACGGCCTCCTCGAGCGCGACCCGTCGATCGCCCACCGGCTGTACGACCTCGCCGCGTTCTCGGCTGACGACGTCGTGGTCATCGGCTCGAACTCCGGGGTCAACGGCGCCGTCGTCGAGTTCGCGCAGCTGGTCAAGGAGCGCGGGCACCGGCTGATCGCGATCACCTCCTTCACCCAGACGGCGGCCGTGGACTCCCGGCACCCGTCCGGCGCCAAGCTGATCGACCACGCCGACGTCGCGCTCGACAACGGCGCGCCGTACGGCGACGCGCTGCTGCCCCTACCCGGTGGCGGCACCGTCTGCGCGGTGTCCTCGATCACGGCGGCGCTGCTCGCCCAGCTGGTCGGCGCCGAGGTCGTCCGGCGGCTGCTCGAGGCCGGCGAGGCGCCCCCCATCTACCTGTCTGCCAACGTCCCCGGTGGGTATGAGCACAACAGCGTCCTGGAAGGTCGCTACGCCGG
>JASLIH010000646.1 GCA_030152105.1 Actinomycetes bacterium | reverse complement strand
CGGCATTGGATCCGGTGCCGGACACCGTGTGCTTGAGCCTATAGGGGCGGGGGTTAGGTGGGCGGTGACGGCGAACACTTCGTCCCACTTCCGAAGGCCGGTTCCGGGGGCCAATCCGCCAAGGCACGAGTACGGCTGTCTCAGCGGGAACGGTGGTACTCGCGATGGAAGGACGACGACGCTGTCTCCAATCCGGCCACTTGAACGGCATCGTCGCAGCCGGACAGCCGCCGGGACCAGCCGACGGTGGAAGTCCTGCGCCCTCGCCGATTCCACGACGAGGGCGCAGGACAGGCTCCCCTCCGGGCAGCGGAGACGCGATGGTGCGTGTTCGTCGGGTCGTCGATGCCGGCCCTGTCGCTGCCCTTTCCGGCTCGTGCCGACTTGGCCCGGGTCCTGATCTCGCCCGCTCGGAGGGACGCGAGTACGCCGATCGGCCGCACTGGGGCTGCAGCTACGTCGTGTCGACCCACTCCCCTAGCAAGTCGGCCACGCCCATCGACAAGTTCCGCAGGAACCGACGTATCTGACGCCGGACCAGGGCCCCTCCGTGCTCGTGTCGCGATCCAGGCGGCGCCGACGAGGACGGCGGCGATCGCCGCGGCTAGGCCCAATGCCATGTGGTTAGGGGCTTCGGCAGCTTGTGCCAGGTAGGGACGCTGGCAGGACGCTGACAGCCTGGGTGGGTGGCATCGTGGGCTGTGGCCAGCGGCACCCATTGGGCGCTCGGGATCCAGGCGCGCGCCGAGGCGCTGTCGATGAAGGACCAGGCCGCCGAGGACCGCTACCGGGAGGCGATCGAGCGGCTCGGGCGCTGCCGCGTGGCAACCCATCTCGCTCGGGCCCATCTCGTCTACGGTGAGTGGCTGCGTCGTGAGGGTCGCCGACGCGACGCCCGTGCGCAGTTGCACGCCGCCCACGACCTGCTGGCGGCAATGGGTGCCGAGGCGTTCGCGGCCCGGGCCGCACGCGAGCTTCGCGCCATCGGCGACCGCACCCGCAAGCAGACCGCCGAGTCCGCCGGCCAGCTGACCGGACAGGAGCTCCACATCGCCAATCTGGTGGCGACCGGCGCCACCACCAGACAGGTTGCCGCCCAGCTGTTCCTGAGCCCGAGAACGGTCGACGCCTATCTCCGCAGCATCTTCACCAAGCTCGGCATCACGTCCCGGCGCCAGCTCAGGGAGCTCCAACTGCCCGAGCCGGCCAACTGAGTCCCGAAGGCAACGCCAGGCGGCGCCTGTGGTGTCCGCCGAGCTCCGGGATTGGGCAGTTGCCGGGGGTGCGGCACTAGCTATATTTGAGAGTCCAACACTTGACAACTCCAAGTATGGGTGGTTACTGTCCCGCTTGCAGAAGGGAGCGGGTCGTGCTCGGAGACGGTGGCGGAACGACGATCAGCCTGCGCGTCAACGGGACGCGCTACGACCTGCGGGTCGAGCCGCGCGTGTCGCTGCTCGACGCCCTGCGTGAGGGTCTGGGCCTGACAGGGACGAAGAAGGGGTGCAACCAGGGCGCCTGCGGCGCCTGCACGGTCCTGGTGGACGGCCGGCGGATCAACGCCTGCCTCGCCCTCGCCATGGTGTACCAGGACAGGGAGATCACCACCATCGAGGGGTTAGTGCACGACGGCGAGCTTCACCCGCTGCAGGCCGCGTTCATCGAGCACGACGGCTTCCAGTGCGGCTACTGCACGCCAGGCCAGATCCTCTCGGCGGTCGGGATGATCGAGGAGTTCCGCGACGGCATGCCGAGCGCGGTCGCTGACGACGTCGCGGCGGGCCCGGCCGAGTTCTCCAGCAGCGAGATCCGGGAGCGGATGAGCGGCAACATCTGCCGCTGCGGCGCCTACAACGGCATCGTCGAGGCGGTACGGCAGACGTTCGAGGGGGAGGCGGCCCGGTGAAGGACTTCACCTACGCCAGGGCCGAGAACGTGGCCGCCGCCATCGACCTGGTGTCGCGAACCCAGGGGGCGAGGTACCTCGGCGGCGGCACGAACCTCGTCGACCTGATGCGCGAGGGCATCGAACGACCTGACGCGCTCGTGGACGTCACCCAGCTGTCCCACCGCATCGAGGAGCTCGACGGCGGCGGCATCAGGATCGGCGCGGCGGCCAACAACGCGGCGGTCGCCAACCACCGTCTGGTCCGCGAGCGCTTCCCCTTCCTGTCGCAAGCGATCGTCTTCGGCGCGTCCGCGCAGATCCGCAACGCCGCGACCGTCGGCGGGAACCTGATGCAGCGCACCCGCTGCTACTACTTCTACGACCAGGCGGCCGGGTGCAACAAACGAACGCCGGGAACGGGCTGCGACGCCATCGGGGGGTTCAACCGGATCCATGCCGTCCTGGGGACCTCCGAGCACTGCATCGCCACGCACCCCTCGGACATGTGCGTCGCGCTCGCCGCCTCCGACGCCGTCGTCCAGGTCGAGAGCGGCCAGGGAGCGCGACGGGTTCCCATCGTCGACTTCCACCGGCTGCCAGGCGACACGCCCGAGGTCGACACCAACCTCCGACCAGGTGAGCTCATCACGGCTGTCGAGCTTCCCGCCCTGCCGCTGGCCAGGAACTCGATGTACCGGAAGATGCGCGACCGCTCCAGCTACGCCTTCGCGCTCGTCTCGGTGGCCGCGGCCCTCAGGATCCTCGACGGCGGCATCCAGGACGTCCGGCTGGCCCTGGGCGGCGTCGCCCAGAAGCCCTGGCGGGCCTTCGAGGCCGAGGGGCTCCTGCGGGGCGCGGAAGCGACCCAGGAGACCTTCCAGCGAGCGGCGGAAGCAGAGCTGCGAAGCGCCAAGGGACGCGCCCACAACGCCTTCAAGATCGAGCTGGCCAAGCGAACCATCGTCAGCGTGCTAGAGCGCCTGGCCGGCAACGGGAGCACGCGATGAGTGCCTTCTCGAGACTGATGTACCTAGTGATCCAGCGGGCCGCCCGCTACCTGCCCGACAAGGCGCCCGACCCATTGCGGCACAAGCATGACCAGCTCGGGCGGCCGCTGCCCCGCGTCGACGGACGGGCGAAGGTGACGGGTGCGGCTCGCTTCTCGGCCGAGTTCAGGTTCGACAAGCTGGCCTACGCGTCGCTGGTCTACAGCACCATCGCCAAGGGGACGATCTCGAGGATCGAGACTGCGGCGGCGGAGGGCGCGGACGGGGTGATCGCCGTCATCACGTACGAGAACGCGCCGATGATGAAGAACCCGCCGATCGTCCCGCCGTACAACTCGGGCGAGCGTCCAAAGGGCACGGCGGCAAGCGACCTGCCGGTGCTGGGCGACAAGGTGCACTGGAACGGGCAGCCGGTGGCGATCGTCGTCGCCGAGACCCTCGACCAGGCCGAGCATGGAGCGTCGCTGGTCCGCGTCCGCTACCGGGCGGAGCGGCCCAGGCTCTCCTTCGACGCCGTGAAGCACGAGGCGACCGCGCCGGTGGACGTGGTCGGCGAGGAGCCGACGGTCGAGATCGGCCAGGCCGAGCAGCGCCTGCAGCGGGCTGAGGTGGTGATCGACCACCTCTACCGGACACCGCGCCACAACCACAATGCCATGGAGCTCCACGCGACGGTCGCCGCCTGGGACGACCACGGCGGGCTGACCCTGTACGACGCCACCCAATATGTGTACGGGGTCAAGGACACGATCGCGGCGGTGTTCTCGCTCCAGCCCGACAAGGTCCGCGTGGTCACCAAGTACGTCGGGGGCAGCTTCGGGTCCAAGGGCAACGTCTGGAGCAACACCATCCTGTGCGCGGCCGCGGCGAAGGCGGTCCGGCGTCCCGTCCACGTGGCCCTGTCACGCCGGGGCGTCTTCAACGTGGTCGGTGGCCGGAGCGTCACCGAGCAGCGGGTCGCGCTCGGGGCGGACAAGAACGGGCACCTCACCGCACTCATCCACACCGGGGTCAGCGCGACCACCCCGCACGGCCCCTTCGCCGAGCCCTTCGGGGCCCCAGCCCGCTACCTGTACGCCACCGACTCCCTGCTGATCGACCAGAAGATCGTCCACCTCGACACCGTGACGAACACGGCCATGCGGGGACCCGGTCCCTCAGTCGGGACGTTCGCCCTCGAGTCGGCGATGGACGAGCTGGCCCACGAGCTGGGCCTCGATCCGCTGGAGCTGCGCCGGATCAACGAAGCCCACACCGAGCCGAGTACCGGCCGGAGGTTCTCGAGCCGCCACCTCCTCGAGGCCTCCGAGCGCGGCGCGGCGCGGTTCGGTTGGCAGCCCCGGGCGCCGCGCAGCCGACGCGACGGAGCGTGGCTGGTCGGGCAGGGCGTGGCGGCGGCCCAGTACCACGTCGTCCGGTTCCCGGCCACGGTCCGGGCGCGGGTCAACGCCGACGGGACAGCGGTCCTGCAGACGTCGGCGCAGGAGAACGGCATGGGGACCGCGACCGTGCAGATCCAGCACGCGGCCGAGCGGCTGGGCCTGCCTGTCGACAAGGTCGCCTTCGAGTACGGTGACACCAACCTGCCGAAGAGCGCGCCCGCCGGCGCCTCCAACCAGACCGTCGCCCTCGTCCAGGCCGTCAAGGACGCGTGCGAGAAGCTGCAGCGCGAGCTCTTGTCACTCGCCGGGAACGGTGCTCCTGGCCCGCTCTCCCGCACCCGGTTCGACCAGCTGGAGGCCCGCGACGGTGGCCTGTTCCGCAAGGACGAAGGGCGCCGGGGCGAGACGTACGCGGCGATCCTGCAGCGCCTCGGTCGCGAGTTCATCCAGGTGGAAGCCACCAGCGGCCTCCCGTTCGAGACGATGAAGTACGCGATGCACTCCTATGGCATGCAGTTCTGCGAGGTGCGCGTCAACGAGGAGTCCGGCGAGGTGCGGGTCGCCCGCTGGCTCGGCTCGTTCGACTGCGGCCGAATCCTAAACGCCAAGACGGCCACCAGCCAGTTCCGCGGCGGGATCATCATGGGCATCGGGGCTGCATTGACCGAAGAGACCCTGTTCGACGAACGGTCCGGCCGCATCATGAACCCGTCCCTCGCCGAGTACCACGTCCCCGTCCACCTCGACGTGCCGCACATCGAGATCCTCTACACCGACATCCCGGACGACCACACGGCCGCCGGCGCGCACGGCATCGGCGAGATCGGGATCACCGGCGTCGCCGCGGCCGTCGCCAACGCGGTGTTCAACGCCACCGGCAGGCGCATCCGGGAGCTGCCGATCACCCTCGACAAGCTCCTCTGACCTGGTCCACCGGCTAGGCTTGCCCCATCGACGATGCGGCGGGCACGAACCGGGCAGGGCCGAGATCGTCACGCCGGTTCGGAAGGAGCGCGTGGTGGCCGGTGCGAACGCTGCAGGCGAAGGGGCCGAGGATCCGGCGGCCGAGGCCCTGCTGCACGACCTCCTGGAGCTCGAGTTCGTCCTCTCCAGCCAGATCCGCGCCCTGGCCAAGCAGGTGCTGGGCGGGCTGGGGCTGACCGCGCCGGTGGCGAACGCCCTATGGCAGCTGGGCCTCGGCCGGCCCGCGCCGCCAATGGGAGAGCTCGCCGCCAGCCTCGGCGTCGACCCCTCCAGCGTCACCTTCCTGGCCGACCGTCTGGAAGCGCGGGGCCTGGTCGAGCGGCAGGTGAACCCCGCCAACCGCAGGAGCACCGCATTGGTGCTGACTCCCGAGGGGGCCCGGGTCCGGCGCGAGCTCGTGAAGGCGATCGCCGCCCGATCCCCGATGCGGCGGCTCTCCACCGCCGAGCAGCGACAACTCCTCCACCTGCTCGCCAAGGCCACCCGCGACAGCCCCGAAGGGGACGGGGCGTAAGGCTGACCGCCACCAGCGCCCGCGAAATCCGACCCTAGCCGCAATGCCATCCGGTTAGGGGCTTCGGCAGCTTGTGCTGGGCGGGGCTGGCAGGACGCCGACCGCCTCGGCGGGCGGCATCGTGAGCTGCGGCCAGGCGCGATGGGCGGCGCGCTTGAGCTGGTAGCTGCGCATCGTGCGGTTGACCGCTCTGGGGAAGGCCCGCAGGCGACGTGGGCGCAGCAGCTCAGTGAGCAGCTCCTCGACCGCCACCTGGACTGCGGCGGCGATCTGCTCAGGGGGAAACGCCGGCCGGGCGATCACCTGGCGGCGTACGACCTGCAGGCTGCGGATAAACGACAGCCGGTCGGGGTCGAGGTCCTCTTCGAGCGCGGCGGTGTGCATCACCGCCCGGAGGGCGTAGTGGACCAGCAGGTGCGCTCAGACCTCCTGGGCGACCAGTTCGGGGCTCTTGGAGCGCAGTACCTGCTTGGGGCCGCGCTGGGTGGTCTTCAACTCCGCCAGCGCGGTCTCGACCTCCCACCCCTCGGTGTACAGCGCCGCCAGTTCGTGGGCGGGTGCCATGGCGGGATCAAGGATCGTGGTCACCAACGGTAGCGGTCGGCGCTGGTGCGCCGGCCAGGGGTCAGCCACGGTGTACTCGATCACCCGCACCGTGATCGGATGGCGCCGTTGGCGGTCGGTGCCCGCATACAGCCGCGACCGCCACGACCCATCGGCCAACACCTGCTCGACCGGCAGCTTGGGGGCGGTCTTGCTGCCGCACCTGACGCCGTTGCCTGATGGCTCTCAACGCGCTCCCAACGGCACCGCGCTGACCCTGTACTCCTTCGGCTCGACGAGCACGCCGGGTCTGTTGACGATCCGGCCAGAGGTGATGCAGAGCTGGGACGCCAAGATCGTGAGCCCACCGTCGCTGTTCCCGGACGACGAAGGGCTCCTCGGCTACGTCGTGGAGGCCAGGAACAACACCGGTTACCAGCGGAAGGGCGACAGCGGCTACCCGTACCTGGTCCAGACCCCGGACGGCCAGGTCGCAATCGCCGGAGTCGCGTCGGCGGAGACCGAGGTTGACAACGTCAACTACCTGGAGGCCGCTCCGGTCGCGGACAACCTGGGATGGATCAACCGCTGCGTCGCCCGGTGCCACCAGATCACGGGGAGCCGGGCGTACTCCCAATCGGGCAAGGGGACGCCCGCCAACCCATACCGGAGGCCGCAGTTGGACACCGCGGTGTACGAGCTCGACTTCCCGACCAGGACAGGCACGGTCGAGGCGGACGGCTGGGCGATCGCCTTCATCGACGTGGAGGCCACCACGCCGTTCAAGCTGTCCCGGTCCGGCACCTGGACCGCGTCGGCAACCGGCCCGCCCGCCGTGTCGAGCTTCACCTTCGACTGCGACACCGGGCTCCAGCGGGGCCGCTGCCGGGGCACGATCGCCAAGGGCGGCACTACCTAAGGTGCACGTGCCGATCGAGCTGCTTGTGGTCCCGCCGGCGGTGAAGGGTGCGCCCGCGCCCAGCGTTACCGTCGTCCACAACTACACGGCCGGGCTGCTCGACTACACCGAGGAGGGCGAGGAGGACACCAGCAACGGCGAGACCGGGTCGTGGGCGACGACCATCCAACCTGACGACGAGGTCCTCGAGCCCGCCACCGTTACCGTGACGACCGAGCTGCAAGCCGCGTGAGCGGGCACGTCCCGAGCAGTGGAGGAGCCGTCGGTCGGGCCTCGGCGCCGGAACGATCGACGACACCGATGGCAGCGAGCCAAGCAGCACTCCCCCATTCGTCGCGCAACGCCGAGTCAGCGGTCCAGCGAGGCAGCCAGCCAGGTGGCACAGTGCCCGCGGTGCCCCACCGGTGCCCAGTAGGTCGTCGGCGTCGTAAAGCGCATCCTGCGCCCTACGACATCCTGTCCAACTACCGCGCGCCGTTGTCATCGCCAGCCTCCTGCTGTGCCTCGACACATGAGCCGCCGGACAG
>JASLIH010000624.1 GCA_030152105.1 Actinomycetes bacterium | reverse complement strand
AACGATCGTGGCAAGGGTCGGGCCGACCATTCAGCGCTATCTCACCGGCGCGCGCCAACCAACCTGACGAGGACGCATCGGGGCAGGAAGCCGCTAGACCCCACTGAGGCCGGCAATGGTCGAGACCACGCCGGGCGTGCGGTCAGAGATGCCGCCAGGAGTGCGGTCACCGCGGCGCCTAGCCGTGCCTGTCGAGAGGAGGGCGATCACGGCGGCGCCGAGGATATGGGCTGCTGTGCGCGGCGCCTGGCCGCGCGGGTCAGCGCCGCGGCGGCCGCCGCGGCGAGGACAGTGGCGCAGTAAACAACGACCCAGTTCCCGTACCGCAGGAAGGGCGTGGTGCGGGTCGCCAGGGGGAACGCCACCTCGACGGACCCGCGGTGGTGGGTGTCGAACCAAGCGAGGCGTCGACCCCGCGCGTCGAAGACCGCCGACGTGCCTGTGAGAGTGGCGTGTACGACCGGCCGGCCGGTCTCGACTGCCCGTACGGCAGCGAGGCTCGCATGCTGCGCCGGCGCCCAGCTGCCCTGGAAGCTGGATGTCGACGACTGAAAGACGATGAAGTCGGCGCCATCGAGCGCCACCCGGCGGCTCATGTCAGGGAACGCCGACTCGAAGCAGATAAGCGGCGAGAACGCAGTGCCGTCCGCATGCATGACGACCAGGCTGTGGCCGCGACGGCGATCCTCGGGGGCGGCGCGAGTGATCCAGGTGAGCGGTTCCAGGAGACGGCGGAACGGTATGTACTCCCCGAAGGGCACCAGGCGCATCTTCTCGTAGCGGCCAAGGATGCCTTGCGGTCCCACGAGAACGGAGGTCTTGCGGATCGCCCCAGTGGTGTCGCGGGCATCGACATTTACGAGCAGGTCACTTCCCACGCGCTGAGACAGCGCCTGGAGGCGAGATGTCAGGTCTGGCCGGCTCTCGAGGTCGAAGCCCACGCTGCTCTCGCCCCACACCACCAGATCGAACCGACCGGCTGGCAGTCGGCTCGTCATCTGCTCCTCCTGGTTGAACCGCTGCGCCGGCCCGTGGATGACACCGGGCTGGACGATGGCAACCCGAAAGGTTCGGTCCCCAGTCGGCCACTGCTCGGCCGCGTACCACAATGGCCCGGTTACGAGGATGATGGCCGCGGTCGCCCCGGCCGTGAGGCGCGTCCAGGCCGGTGTCGAGAGAACCGCCACGGCCACGGCCGTATTTGCGGCGACGATGAGATAGCTGACCAGCCAAACCCCACCGAGTGAGGCAGGTGCCAGCATTGCGGGCATTCGCCACTGGCTGGCACCGAGAAGCCCCCACGGACCACCTAGCGATGACCAGGACCGTGCTACCTCGATCATCACCCAGCCAGCCGGCACCAGGAGCATCGCAGCGGCACCGCGACGGCCGGTGAGTGGCCCTGCGAGCAGCCACCAGACGCAGGCTCCCCACGGAATCCACAGCACACCCAGGGCCGTCACCACCAGCACCAGGAAGGGGCCGAGGTTGGGCAGCAGCCAGTAGTGCATGGCGAACAGAAAACCGCCCGCGCCCAGCCATGCGCGAACTGCCGCCTCCCTTGCCGATGACGCGCGCACGAGGAGTATCAGCCAGGGCACCAGGCCGAACCAGGCAAGCCACCACAGGGCGGGTGCCGGGAACGCCAGCACCGGTAGCGCACCAGCCGCCACGGCCGCGGCCCGCGGCCCCCACCGGCGCATCGGCTCGACTTTCTCCCCAGCGGGCGGTGGGGCGCCCGCAGCGCGCCGAGAGCGGGTTGGTATCGCGACCACGTACTGGCTGCTCCTCGACATTCCGACGAGGATCTGCTTCCTCACTCTCACCGTAGCTGTGGGTGCAATGAATATGGCCTGAGACCAGTGCGTGTGCCGCGAGCATTCGGTCGATCAGCGGGAAGATCGCCGGAATACTTCCTAGGCTGCTGGCGAGCGCTCCGCAGACCAGAGATCGCTCCCCGGATGTGAGGACGTCCGGGCCAACGGAACAGGAGGTACCCGTGGACTTCAAGATCGAGCTCATCCCACTGGCCGTGCAGGACGTCGATCGGTCCGTCGAATTCTACGGGAAGGCCCTTGGCTGGAACGTCGACCACGACCGGACAGTCGGCCCTGAGCTGCGGTTCGTGCAGGTCACCCCGCCCGGCTCGGCGTGCTCGATCTGCTTCGGGATCGGCCTCGACATGATGCCCCATGGTTCCTCGCAGTTCATCCAGATCGTGGTCGAGGACGCCGACGACGCCCGCTCCTACCTGCGCGAGCGGGGGGTGGCGTGCAGCGATGTCGACGAGCAGCCCTGGGGGAGGTTCGTACGGTTCGACGACCCGGACGGCAATCGCTGGGCGCTGCAACAGGTCATCGTGCCGTCCTGAGCGGCGCTGTTGTGAATGGGCACCTTCACCCCCGACCTATGGGTGAAGGTGCCCCTTCATGCGCGCCGGGCGCGGTGGCTGATGGCGAGCGGCGGGGGGCGGCTGGCGTCAGCCGGCTCGCGCGAGACGGCTAGCGCCAGACGGGGGCAATTTCGCGGCGATACTTTCGGCCGAAGACGCCATTGATGATCGCCAGTATCGGGCCGGGGATGTTTTCCTTGATCGCAGCGATCTCCTCCCGCGTGGCGCCGTCGGTGACCCAGGCAAAGAAGGTCCCGGCGATCGGTGGGCTGACTCGCCCGAACTGACGGCCCATCGCCTTGATGGCGGGATCGTCCCGCTTCGCGAGGTAGATCGGTTCGATCTCGGCCTCCTCGTGGT
>JASLIH010000589.1 GCA_030152105.1 Actinomycetes bacterium | reverse complement strand
CGTTGTTGGCGGCCGTCGCGTCGACCCGGTTGAGCTGGCTGTACCCGCTGGCGCTTCCGCTCGGGCTGGCCACGATGCTCCACGACGTCCCGTTGGTGCGCTCGACCAGCGTGCGGTAGGCGGCAACGCTGCTGTCGTAGGAGTAGCCGACCGCCAACGCGGTCGTCGAGCCGGGAACGGTCGTGACGTCCTGGAGGACGCTGGCGACGGTGCCACGGTTCGGGCTCACGTCCCTCGTCCACGTCGCAGCCGCGCCGGCCGTTGCCGCGACCACGACCAGGGCGAGCGCGATCGGGATCGCGAGTCGGAGTCGATACAGACGGGTGGGTGACGGTCCGGACCGGAGCATCATCATGCCCCTCCTCCCCCGCCGGTCTGAGACCGGTATGCGGCAAGCGACGGTCGAGAGGCCGCTCCCTGTTCAACCACGCAAGCGGGCGCCTGATTGCATCAGCCGCCGGCGGGCCTGCGGGCGACGAGCAGGACGGATTGGGCCTTGCCGGCGATGGCCAGGTCGTAGACGCCGCGCCCCACTTCGACGCCGTACAGGTCGCCGGCGAGGAAGCGGAACTGCCGCTCGCGGCCCGCGTCGCGCACCACCCGGCGGGTGGCGGGCACGACGGCCGGCAGGAGTCCACGGAACCAGCCCGGAATCAGGCCTCCGCGCCGCCAGGCTGGACCAGGACCTTGACCGCATCGCTGTCGGCCGCCCGGAGCGCGGCGAACGCCTCGGCGACCTCTTCGAGGGCGAAGCGGTGGGTGATCAACGCTGCCGGGTCGATGATCCCTTGGGCGTACAGCCCGGTGATCCAGCGCCAGGCGGCCCTCGAGGCGGCGAAGCCTCCCTGGACACGGAGTTGGTTGAGCGTCAGCGTGTCGGGGTCGATCGTCGGCTGCCCGGCGCCGGAGATGCCGAGCAGGACGGCACTGCCGGCGCGGCGCAGCAAGGCCAGGGCGGTGGCCGCGCCGGCGGGGTGGTTGGTGGCCTCGACCACGGCGTCGAAGCGACCGGCCATGCCATCGAGGGCGACCTGGTCGGTGGCGGCGACGACCATGGTGGCGCCGCAGCCGGCGCCGAAGGCGGACCGGGCCGGCCGGCCACCCACGAGCACGAGCTCGGCGGGGGTGACGGTGCGCAGCAGGAGCAGGGCGAGGAGACCCAGGGGCCCGTCGCCGACCACCGCGACCCGCGTGCCCGGCAGGGGCATGCCGGCTTCGAGCAGGGCGCTGGCCACGCAGGCGGCCGGCTCGAGCAGGGCGGCCGGCTCCAGCGGCCGGTCCGGGGGCAGCCGGTGGACCAGGCGGGCCGGGACGGCCAGGCGTTCGGCGAGGGCGCCGGGGAGGGTGAAGCCGGTCTCGGCGTAGCCGGCCGTGCAGAGGTTGGTGCGCCCCTCGCCGCAGCGGTCGCAGATCCCGCAGGACCGGAGGCCCTCGGCCACCACCGGGTCGCCCGGGGCGAGGTCGTGCACCTCCGGCCCGACCGACAGCACCCGCCCGGCCCACTCGTGGCCGGGCACCACCGGGTAGCTGACGTAGGCGGCCGGTCGCCGGCCGTCCAGCAGCTCGAGGTCGGAGCCGCAGATGCCGGCGGCGACGACCTCGACCAGCACCTCCCCCGGCCCCGGGACCGGGTCGGGGACGTCCCTGACGGCGGCCGCCCCCGGGCCCTCCACCACCAGGGCGCGCACTAGCTGCCGGGCGCCGGTCGCGCGTTGCTGGACGGGCCGGGCCGCAGCTTCGCCGTCCGGGCGGCGCGGTACTCGGCCACGACCAGGTCGGTCAGCTCCTGCACCGACGTCTGGGAGGTCGGCTTGTCGAAGGTGATGGTGCCGTGCTGGAGCAGGTTGATCCGGTCGCAGACCTCCAGGATCTGGCCGTAGTTGTGGGCGATGATGATGACCGACACGTCGCCGCGGGCCTTGAGGTCGCGGACCAGGTCGAGGATGAGGGCGCCCTCCTTTGCCCCCATGGCCGCCAGCGGCTCGTCCAGCAGCAGGATCCTGGCGTCGCTGTAGACCGAGCGGGCGACCGCGATCGCCTGGCGCTGGCCGCCCGACAGCTTGGCCACCTCGTCCTCGACCGACGGGATGTTCACCCCCATGTCCTCCAGGTGCTGGCGGGCCAGCCGCCGCATGCGGCGGTTGCTGAGCAGCGGCCAGCGCACCAGCTCCCGGTTGAGGAACATGTTGTGGTAGACGCTGAGCTCGTTGACCAGGGCCAGGTCCTGGTAGACGGTGCCGATCCCGAGGGTGCGGGCGTGGTCGACGGACTTGAGCACGACCTCCTCGCCGCCGACGAAGATCCGGCCGGCGTCGGGCTGGTGGAAGCCGCAGATGATCTTGATCAGGGTCGACTTGCCAGCGCCGTTGTCGCCGATCAGGCCGAGGACCTCGCCCCGGTCCAGGCGCAGGTTGACGTCGGCCAGGGCGGTGACCCCGCCGAAGCGCTTGGCGACGTGCTCGACCCGCAGGGCCTGGCCGCCGGGACCATCGGGGGCGGAGCTCATCAGGTCCGGCCCGCCCGGCGGAGCCTGGACAGGTACACGTTGGCGATCATCGAGACGAGGATCGCGACCCCCAGGATGATGAAGTAGGGGTTGGCGCTGATCCCGATGAGGTTCATGCCGTCCTGGAGCTCGGCGAGGACCAGCGCGCCGAGGAAGGCCCCGATGACGGTGCCGGAGCCGCCGGCCAGGGCGGTGCCCCCGATCACCGCGGCCGAGACGGCGGTGAACATGATCCCGAAGCCGCCGCCCAGGTTGGGGTCGATGGTGTTGATCCGGAAGGCGTCCAGGATCCCGGCGAAGCCGCCGAGGGTGGCCACCATCATGAAGTTGCCGATCTTGATGCGGCCGGCCCGGATGCCGGCCTCGGTGGCCCCGAGCGGGTTGCCGCCGACGGCGATGGTGTGCAGCCCCCAGCGGGTGCTGGTGAGCAGCATGTGGAAGCCGGCCACGATCAGCAGGCACCAGATGAGGTGGGCCCAGTCCGAGTCGCCGAACACTTTCCGGATCGTCTCGGTGGCCGCCTCGGGGATGGGCGCCGGGTAGGCGTGCGAGGTGACCAGGACGATGCCGATGACGATGTTGGCGGTGCCAAGGGTGGTCACGAACGACGGCACCCTGAACACCACCGTGATGAAGCCGTTGATGAAGCCGATGAGGGCCGAGATGGCCAGGGCCAGGACGATCGCCAGCAGGATCGGCACGCCGTGGTAGTCGACCAGATAGTGCATGTTGAATGGGGCCAGGGCGAACACCGCCGCCACCGACAGGTCGATCTCGCCGTTGACCAGGACCAGCACCATGCCGGCGGCGATGATCGCGACCGGCGCGGTGGCCTGGGCGATGTTGACCAGGTTGTCCTTGGTGAGGAACGCCTCCGAGGCCGAGGCGAAGTAGATGCCGAGCGCGACCGCGACCACCAGGACACTGGCCTCGCGCCGGCGAAGGAACGCCTCGCCGACCCGCCGGGGCAGGCCGCGGGAGGGCCGGCCGGCCGGAGCCGGCTCGACCCTCGCGGCGACGTCGACGGTGTCGCTCACCTACTCCCGCCTATCCGGCGATCGCCCCCGACCGTTGCACCACCTGCTGCTCGGTGCTCGACCCCTCGAAGCGGGTCTTGGTCTGGAGGTACGGGTCGACGTTGTCCTTGGTCACGAACAACAGGCCGGTGTTGGTCTCGGACGGGAAGACCAGGCCTCCCGAGAGCTTGTACATGTAGAGGTATAGCACTGGCAGGAACCCCTGCAAGTACGGCTGCTGGTCGATGGTGTAGTCGAGGCTGCCGCCCTTGATGGCGTTCAGGGTCTCGGGCACCAGGTCGAACCCGCCGGCCACCTTCAGGCCCTTGTCGCGCATCGAGTACTTCTGCACCACCTGGCCCACCGACTGGGTCGAGCCGGCGTCCACCGCGAGCATGCCGGCCAGGTTCGGGTGGCCCTGGGCGTAGGCGTCGATGATCGACAGGCCCTTGGTCACGTCGGCGTTGGTGCCGACCGCCGTGAACTTGAGCGACTTGCCGGACTGCTTGATCGCGTCCGACGCGCCGTCGATCCGCGGCTGGATGTTCAGCGCCCCCGGCGTGGCGATGAAGCCCACCACGTCGCCGGAGTCCAGGCCCGAGGCGATCGCCCGCTGGCCGAGCTGGAACCCGGAGTCGTACAGGCCCTGGCCGATGTAGGCGAGGCGACTGGTGCCGGGGTCGTCCTTGGCGCCGTCGGCGTTGTAGGAGACGACCGGGATGCCGGCCGCCAGCGCCTTGTTGACCGGCTCGTTGAAGGCGTCCTTGTCGACCACCGCGAGCGCGATCCCGTCCGCCTTGGCGGAGATCGCGGTGTTCATGGCGTTGACCATCTCGGCGACGATCGAGTCCTTGGACCCGGTCCACTGGAACTCGCAGTTGAGCAGAGCGCAGGCGTCCTGGGCGCCGTACTGGGTGGGCGTGAAGAACGGGTTGGTGGTGACGTGGTTGACGAACACGAACTTCCACTTGGGGGTGGTCGGGAAGTCGCCGGAGCCGGCGGCCGCGGCGTCGCTGCTCTTGTTGTCGTCGTTGTTGGTGCAGGCGGCCAGCAGCGCCGAGGCGGCCAGCGACGCGCTGGTCAGGCCGACGCCGCCCAGCAGCCGGCGCCGGGTGACCCGGTTGAGGCCAAGCGTTTCGACGGCCTGCTCGACGACGGGATCGACCTTGGACATTGCAACCCTCCTCGAACGGGCGTTGCCCGGTCAGTCGGTGG